>JAUVEK010000077.1 GCA_030594795.1 Candidatus Nanohalarchaeota archaeon
CCAGACGCTGCTTGATGCGATTTTTGAGATGAAGAAGGATAAAATGGTTGCGGGTGTGCTTGGAAAACATCTGTATCCGATATATGTGCGCTCGAAACTGGCTGAGTGGGATGAATACAGAACGCAGGTTACAAAGTGGGAGATTGATAAGTATCTTGAGAGGACATAGGTGTCTGGCTGGTTTAATGGGAGTGGGTATGTATTGCATGAATCACTCATTACCACTCATCAATCATGGTAATAGGAATATTTATAAAATTATATGAGATATTTATCTGGATGGTAAAAGGTACTGTAGAGATGGTTGTATCTCGGAGAAAAGGACCAGGAAGCCTAGAATATCTTAGACCATTGAAAGAGGATCCTGAAGGCAGTTTTTTTGACGTGATACGCTTTAATAGACAAGAAGTCATAGAATATTCCCGCGATGAATTAAAGTCAGTTGGTGAACCAGTAGATTTTCCATCTACTTATGGGTTGTTTTCTTTGATGTGTACAGTTGATGAATATCTACAGGAGAATGGACTTGATGCAAATGCTTTTACACGGGAGAATGAGGACAATACAACAACAGTGCAACTTTATAAGATAGATTCTCCGGCTTCGCCAGACTGTGCTCATCGATTTTTGATTGCGCTGCCTGGAAGCTCAAAAAAAATCACATGTATAGTAGAGCAAGATAATTACTGATTTTGGCTATCTTGTCTATGTCAAGGTCGCGGACTTTGGTTTCAGCTTCGGGCATTGATTCTGCGATTTTTTTTGATGCGGATTTGTCGAGATTAAATATGTGCCTTGAGTGGCAGGATGCTTTGATTTCTGGTTTTTGTGGGTGCAATGCATGCTTACTGTTTTTTTGAATATTTCCTTATCTATTTTGGGTTTTTCTTTTTGGAATTGTCTATTATTACCGGCGCTGACCAGGATAATATCGGGTGGCTGTTGTATTCTGTTCGAATCCGATGTACGTTAAATTAATAAAGCTTTTCATTAATAATGATACTGTTGTTCTTAGCTGATTTTGAGTATTGAACACATAAAATGAAAATTATTAAAACGTTTATTAAACCGGTGATTAAAATATCCTCCAAAAAAACGCTTGGAAGAAAACTAAAACTGATAAAAGCCAAGAAGACTGCAACATCGTCCCCAAGGTGGGCGGACATAAAGAAGTTCGGTATGGGCAAAGCAAGATATCGCTCAATCAAGCGCTTTGCAAGCAGGCACTGGCGAAGGCGCAGCAGCCTGAAGATATAAGTAGCATTAAGTGATTCAAATGGCAGAAAAGAAAGACAAGGATAATGAAAAAGTTTATACTATCCCGCTAAGAGACGCATGGAAGGGTCCATGCAAAAAAAGAGCAAAAAAATGCATGTATGTTATCCGTGAATTTGTAAAAAGGCACACGAAAATAGAAACAGTAAAAATAGGGCCTGAGCTGAACCATGAGATATGGAACAAGGGCATAAAAAACCCTCCAAGAAAAGTCAAGGTTCAGGTTGTCCCGCATGAAGATGGTGTGTGGGTAGAACTCCAGGGAGTCAAGCTGGAACTGGAGACGAAAGAGGAAAAAGAAAAGAAAAAAGAAGCAACTGAAGAAAAGAAGGAAGAAGCAAAAGAGACAGAAAAAGAAGAGAAAGAGACCAAAAAACCAGAGCCGGCTGCTGAAAAGAAAAAAGAGACAGAGCCGAAGAAAAAAGCTAAAGCACCTTCTTCTAAAAAGGAAAAAGAAACAGATGAGAAGCAGGATCCTTCAAAGAAACTGCCGCCAAAAGCAAAGCTGCGCTAAGTATTAAGTGAAAGCAATGAAACTCTCAAAAGCTGATTTTCACGGCGACCCCAATGTCGGACTCTACGGGTTTGTCACTGACATATTTGCTATAATTCCTGACAATAACATGGATTTCTCTACATTCAATGTACCTGTGATCCATTCCACTGCTGCACAGACGGACCTTGTCGGGCTTTTTATTTGCGGAAATTCCAATGGCATCATAATCCCGCGAATCATCACAGAGCGCGAAGAGAAACAGATAACATCAGACATTAAAAAAATCAAAAAAGACATCAACATACTGAAACTTGATGCAAAGGAAACATGCCTTGGGAACCTCATATTATGCAATGACAATGCAGCAATTATCAGCCCTGCACTTAAAAAATACGCAAAAAAGATCAGCAACTGCCTGAAAGTCCCGGCAGTTACAGGAAAGCTCCTTGACCTTGAGATTGTCGGCTCACTATGCGTTGCGACAAACAGGGGATTTCTTCTCTCAATCAATGGCACTGATGAAGAATTCAAATTCCTTAAAAAGAATTTAAAGGTTACGGGCGATATAGGTACTGTAAACTTCAGCGGAACTTTCACAAAAAGCGGTATCTTAGCCAATTCACACGGCGCACTGATCGGCAAGCTTACAACAGGCCCGGAAATTGCAAGAATCGAGGAAGCGCTGGGATTTTTGGAGGACTAATAATGGACAAAGACACACAGCAAAAAATGGCAGAACTTGAAACATACAAGCAGCAGCTGGAGCAGCTCCAGCAGCAGAAGTCCCAGATAACATTAAATGTGCAGGAACTGATGAGCGCAAAATCCACAATCGAGGGCATGAAATCTGCTAAAAAAGGCGCGGAGATAATAATCCCTATCGGCGGCGGGACATTCATCAAAGGAAGCATTGAGGACCCCAAAACCGTAATCACTTCAGTCGGCGCAGACATTGCACTGACAAAAGATGTGGAGAGCGCAAAGAAGCACCTGGACGGCCAGATAATATCCATAGAGGAAGGCATCAAAAAGCTGGATGGGGAGATGCTGAAAATTGAAAAACAAGCTCAAGAGGCTTATATGAAAATAGAAACCACACTTGCAAAAGAAAGGAAATAAAATACTTATTCTTCCTCGGCGGTTATTATGTTCGGATTGTTCAAGAAAAAAATAAAAGAAGCAGTAGATAAATTATCAGGCAGGATTGGAGAAGAGACAGAGGAGAAAGAGGATGTTTTTCAAAAAGAAGAAGAAAAAGAGCATACCACGCAGGATACTGGGCTGGAGCCTGAAATTCGTGGTGTTGGATTACGCAGCGAAGAGACTGAAAGAGAAACTGGCAGGGAGACTGAAGAAAAAGAAGAAGTAAAAAAAGAAAGCCTGCTGTCAAAAATCACAAAGCCGATTACTTCTAAAACATTATCATCTGATTTTCTGGACAATGTCCTGTGGGACATTGAGATTGCACTTCTTGAAAACAATGTTGCGCAGTCTGTCGCAGAAAAGATTGTGGCTGACATCAAGGAAAAGCTCATGAACCAGTCAGTGCGCAAGTCACAGGCAGAACAGATCATAAAGGACACAATGAAAAGCACGATTCTTGAAATACTTGACCTGGAGAAAGTTGATATAGAAGAAAAGCTGAGGGATGCAAAAAAAGATGACCGGACAGTGCTGATGCTGTTTCTCGGGTTCAACGGCTCAGGAAAAACAACAACAATGGCCAAGATGGGAAAATACCTGAAAGATAAGGGATATCCATGCATCTTTGCTGCCGGGGACAGCTTCAGGGCAGCAGCAATTGAGCAGCTTGAAGTACACGGCCATAATCTCGAGATAAAAGTGATAAAGCAAAAATACGGCACTGACCCTGCAGCAATAATATTCGATGCCATGAAGCATGCAAAGTCAAGGGGCATAAATGCGGTTCTTGCTGATACTGCGGGTCGTGTGCATACTGACCGCAACCTTGTGGAGGAGTTGAAAAAGATTGTGAGGGTGAATAAACCTGATCTGAAGTTTCTTGTGATAGAATCAATAGCGGGAAATGATGTAGTGGAGCAGGCAAAGATATTCGGCGAAGTCGGCCTTGATGGTGTGATCCTGACGAAAACTGATGTTGATGAGAAAGGAGGAAGTGCGCTTTCTTTATGCTACACCCTGAAAAAGCCGGTTTATTTTATCGGGACAGGCCAGAGATATACTGATTTTGAGGAGTTTGATGCAGGGCGCATGATAAGCAGTATTTTTGAATGAAATAGTGGTTTGTGTCTGCTTTATTACCCGAAAACACTAAACATAATGTTCAAAAAAAGTTTAGCACTCTACTTTTTCTCAGCAACTTTCAGGACAGCGCCAATAAGATGCTCCATTGACTTCCTGGATTCAACTCTTTCTTCTTTCATTTCCATGAAGATGTTTTCCATGTTTTCCGCAATCTTCCCGTATTTTGCATCTACAACATCAAAGCGGTTGACTGTATCCTGATGAAATGAATGAAATGACTTGTCTAATTTATCGGATCGTTGTACTGTCTGACTTTTTGTTTCAGTAAGTATTTTTATTGTCTTATCCTGTTTTTCAGACAAATCATTATGGATATTATCCAGTTTTCCAGATAATACTTCTGTGTTTTTATTCTGTTTCTCCACCATCTGGTCTTGTTTCCCAAGCAGCTGGTCCTGTTTCTCTACCATCTGGTCTTGTTTCCCCAGCATCTGGTCCTGTTTATCCAGCATCTGGTCCTGCTTTCCAAGCGTATGTTTTTGCAGGTCAATCGCTGTGTCCTGCTTGCCGAGCATGGAGACCCCGGCACCTGCAATTTTTGCCAACTGTGAGGTCGAGAAGCTTCTGGAAAATGATTCTATGGACCTGATATCTTCATCATAATCATAATCAGAAACCTTAGCGACCTTCGAATTCGGCGGATATTCTTTCTTTGCCAGAGATATAAACTTCTCTACCCCGCATCTTTTTCCCCCTGCAAGCACTTCAACAATTTGTTTTCCTTCTTTTACTTTATTCTTTGCACTAAAACAAGTCAACAGAAAGTCATCAGCCAGGTCCATCAAAAATAGTCTGTAACCTACATTATGCACTTTTTCTCCTTCAATTACAAGTTTCTTTTTAATAGTTACTGTTTTCATAATTATCAAATATATTTGTCTATATTTATAAAACAAGTTGGTTTTGCTCGATAAGCCCGGAGCTTACTGTTTATAATGTTAGAGGCTTACAAGCTGCCTCCCATCGCCACTAACCATACTCCCCCAAAAAACCAGATATTTCCTGTATCACCCTCTGCCTTGGCAACATCATTAGAGTCCGCTTTCCCACGCGCAACCCATGGCTTAAAATCATGACTGTTCTACAAGATATAGATAAACTTCCATTAAAACCAGAATGCTTGCAAGAAGCATAACGCACATCACGTCCTTCCAAACCTTTTCTCTATTTCTTTGAATGTCATCTCTATGATTGTCGGGCGGCCGTGCGGGCATGTGTAAGGGGCATCACAGAGCTCAAGTTCCTTTAGCAGGTCAAGCATTTGCCTGTCTGTCTGTTTGTCTCCTGCCCTGACAGATGCCTTACATGCAATCATCTTCAAAACAGAGTCTTTTAACTCTTCTATCCTGGTTACTTTGCTCTCTTCGATAATATCATCGATTACATCTGCTACTCTCTCATACTGCTTCCCAAGTATAACAGGGATGGCTCTTAGGGAAAAAGAGTTGTCTGAGTAGGGCTCTATGTCAAAACCTACAGATTTGAGCAATTCTATGCGCTCCTTTAGCACCGAAGCATCTTTCAGCGGAAGATTGAGTATTTTTGGATTCAGGAGCGACTGGCTTTCTATGGGCAAGCTGCCTTTCGCTTTTTTCAGTTTTTCGTAATTTATGCGCTCGCATGCTGCATGCTGGTCTATAAGATACATTGAATCATCTGACTGTGCGATGATATATGTATTGCTGATCTGGCCGATGATGCTCATCTGGGGCAGTTTTCTGAATGTTGTATCTTCTTTTGTTTCTTTTATCATGGCCTGGCGAGGCGCAAGTTTTGGGGAAAACACATGCGTATCCCTCCTCCGGGCAGGCGCAGGCTTTGTATAGGATACTGGTATTTTTTTTTGAAATGGCTTTTCTTTTATTTCCGGTATCAGCTCGCTATTCTCAAGAGCAGATTTCACTGCGCTGTAGACTGCTTCATATAGCTCATTTTCTTTTTCTATGCGGATTTCTGTTTTTGCCGGATGGACATTGACATCAATTGATCCGGGGTCCATCTCAATTGAGATCACAAAGACCGGGTGGCGCCCGATTTGAAGAAGAGTATGATACGCATCATATAATGCGCGCGTGATGAGCTGGTTTTTTATATGTCTCCTGTTGACATAGATTGACTGGTTTCTTTTGCCTGCGCGCGTAAGCGACGGCTTTGATGTATAGCCGCTTACTTTTATCTGCCCTTTTTGGTGTTCGAGTTTCAGCATTTGCTGCGCTACATCTTTCCCGTAGATTGTCGCAATGTTTCCAAGAAGGTCACTTGTTTTTGGAGACGCCAATAACACCTTCCCATTCGAGACAAGCTTGAAATAAATCGCAGGATGTATCAACGTATAGCTTGTAATGACATCAACAATGTTTCCAAGCTCAGTAGATGCGGATTTGAGATATTTCAGGCGCGCAGGCGTATTAAAGAACAAATCACAAACACTTATAACCGTACCGGACGCCATCCCCACATCATTCACAGTGCGCCCCGAACCTCCTTCAAGCGCAATCCCTGTACCGACACTCGACTCTTCAGTCTTTGTCTTCAGGGAAAACCTCGATACAGCCACAATACTTGCAAGCGCTTCCCCGCGAAACCCA
>JAUVEK010000110.1 GCA_030594795.1 Candidatus Nanohalarchaeota archaeon
CAGCTCAAATATATTCTTATCGCACTGCGGCGCTGTCGGATCTACAACATCATCGGGCCCGCCTGAAAGTATAATGCCTCTTATGTCCGGGAAACGTGTCCTGATATCATCTGCACTCAACTCATTTGAAACAACTGATGAGAATACGCCAAGGTCCCGCACTCTTCGCGCTATCAGGTGCGCATACTGCGAACCAAAATCCATCACAATTATCTGGGCATTCATACATATTCTTTAGAAATTTATATTATATAATTTACTGTTGCGTCCAGACAGACAGCAAGCTTTAAAGAACATCATCAGGCAGCTTGCAGGAGAATGGCAAATACCTAGAACCAGCCACGTTCCTTTTTTTCTTCCTCTTTTTCTTCCTGTTTCTGCTTCTTCCATATTGGCTTTAATTTCGCCTCAAGGCCTGTAAGGGATGTTTTTGTGTTCCCGATGCCGCATGAGTTGCCGACGCCAAGTAAGAGTATTTTTTCGTTTTTTGTCTCTTTAATCAATCGTTTTGCAACGTCTCTAGCCTTGCCCTGTGATTTGAACACTTTCTCATGCAGGGGAGATGAGGCTTCCATAATGCCCATCTTTATTGCGACGCCGTCCAGCGGAAGGTCATGCTTCAATGCAACTTCCTCTATTTTCGAGCGCTCAACACCTATGCCGCCCATCATTACGCCGACGCCTTCTGCTATGGAGCCGGTCTCTTCGCCCTCAAGTTTCCCGGCAGCATCCATTGTAATTATGTGGTCAATGTTTTCGCGCGCTCTCAGGGCTTCTACTGCTTTGCCAAGCTTGCCTAGTGATGCGCCGGGACCTTTTGCTTTCATGACAAAAACGGTTTTACCCTCTATTGTCTCTTTGCTTACAAGAACATCTTTCGCGATCTCCTCGCCTTCTTTTGTCTTGAATGAAGCAGCGAGCATAGGCCCTATTGCGTCGCCGATTGGAATGCCTTTGATGAATGCATGAGTTGCCTTGACGTTGCCTTTTGCCATTTTCAAGAGTAGCGGCATGTACATCTGGAGGATTAGCACCATCTGGAGATTGTTGGTCTTTTTTATGGTTATTATCAGGTGCCTTACGATTTTGTATATCTGGTTGACGCCGAGTGCGCCAATCAGACCGAATTTCAGGTTGGATTTTTCAGTCGCGTTGTGATTTGGTGCTATGGTGTCTACAAAATAGCTGAACCTTCTCTCGGATTCATTCATTATGTGCTCTATCTTGTTCAGGATCCCGTAAGGATCTACATCTACTGGCGTTGAAATAAAGAAATCCATAAAATTGCTGATATCATGCTTTAGTTTTTTGTCCGGCTTTTTTGAGATATTGTGCAGCACGTATCCTTCTGCCTTTTTTGTGTATTCATCAAGTGTCTTGAGGTCTTTTTCAGCTCTCCAGAGGGTCTGCATTATCATAATTTTCTGGTAGAATACAATGAACAGCAAAAATATGACAGAGGTTATTGTCCCTATTAAACTGTTATCTCCGCCAAGAAAATTCTCTATCATAGTTATCATCTGTTTATCTCAATGTACTGCATAAATCTTTATATTAATTGGCATTTATGTTTAGTTTTTTAATCAGGTAATAAGTCTGGTTTTAACGGGGACTAACAATATATATATTAATAGCCCCATTATATAACTTATCGGTGAAGTTCATGATTCCAAAAATACTTGCGGTTGTGGCGTTCCTTCTTGTAGGAGCAATTGCGGCAGTATTTGGCTTTCTGTCAGATTATACTCTTGTTGATGAAAAAGCCGACTCTGTACTGCATAATCCTGTCGGGTTTGTCATGAAGTATGTAAGCGGAGATCAGAAAACTGTCAAGTTCAGGGCAGAGTTTGTGTTTGAGTCGGCGCAAAAGATAGATTTTGCATTCAATGAGAAGGTTGACTCATTTTATGTTGATTACAATGGCCCTGAGAGCAAGTTCATAGTCAATGGGTTGTCTTTAAGGTCTGCCGGTGACGGCCAGATTGAATTCGTGGATTATATCGGCAGTGTAAGCCTGTCGCGCAAACTCACTTTTTCCGGGTCTGCAAAGAGGGTGAGGGCAGATGCTCATACTCTTTCAAGGGATAAGTTTGTCAAGGTGTCGGGAAAAGATGTTGAGTTTACGAAGGTCTTTTTGAGCAAGCTGAGGGGGCAGTCCCTGACTCTGAACAATGTTACCGGTACTGTGGAGATGTTTATGGATGATGATTCTGCCAGTATATCGTTGAATAATAAGAAGTTCAAGCTTTCGTCTTTTGACGGCGAAATACAGTATTACAATGACTACATTGTTATAGACGGTGACGGGAGACTGGATGTTGATGTGTTTCGCGCGCCAAGCGAGTGAGAGTTGAGGTTATGAATAGCGATATCCTCGGGACATTCAGTTTTTTGTCAGATGCCGGAAATCCTGATGTAAAGATAATGCTTGGGGCATTTGTTGTTTTTATTATTGTCGCTTACAAGGCATTGAATGTGCTTAAAAATACTGTTATTGTTTCCGTGATTGCCGGGTGTTTTCCTTTTGTCCTGAGCAGAGTGTTTGGATTTGAGGTCGATGTTACACTGGAGCTGATTCTTTTCTATGTAATCTCTGGTGTTATTCTGTATCTTGCGTATGAACTGGTTAAAGTATTTTGCAAGACATCAAAGCTGTTTCTGGGTATTGCCGGTATGTTGATGTATCCTTTTGTTCTTTTGTCGAAAATGTTGCCAAGAGCATTTAAGTCAAAATATATTGTTATGCTGCTTTTGATTGCAGCTTTAGCTGCGGCAGGCTTTTATTTTGGCAGCCAGCTAAAGCAGCCTCAAGAAAGTGATGTCTTAGAAGATAAAGTGACTGTACGTGGGGTGTTTACTTTAACAAATGGGTGCATGGGTGTCGTTGCGGGGACTTTGTTGACTGATTTTGCGGATAATTGCGATGAATCAGCAAAGTATGAAGGCAACTTCGTTGAAGTGACTGGTTTTGTTTATGAGCATGAGTGCGATCCAGAAGAGCAGTGTTTTGACGGACAGTATATGAAAAATATTGAGTCTATCAGGATTGTTGATGCGCATACTGAGCCTCTGGAGAATAGTTGGGATGAGTAAGCGGGGACTTCTTTTGCAAAATTATTGGCGAATATTGCAGAATTGCGGATGTTTATATACTTATGTTTTTAGGTTTATTGCCTGTGGCTCTTGAGAATGCTGATTTTAGTGTAAATGGGATATTCTGGATAACGAAACATTTATAAATGTATCTGTATATAAATATCTGAAAAGCTTTATAAAAGAATCGTTTATGGCTTTTTCTATAATGATACAGGTGGCGTTTAATATGTCAACAACAGTATGTCCTGAATGTGGTAGCAAGAGTTTTTCAAGAGATGATGCACGCGGTGAACTTACCTGCAATAAGTGCGGTAGGGTACTGGAACATGATGAAATAGATACGACGCCTGAGTGGCGCGCTTTTGATGCCCACCAGCAGGCTGCAAGAACAAGAACCGGTGCACCCCTGACTTTTACGAAGCATGACAAAGGCATATCAACAGAAATCGGCAAGGGTGTGGGTGAACTGTATAAGGTTCCGATCAAAAAGAGAGCCCAGTATTACAGGTTAAGGAAATGGAACAAGAGGCTTACAAAGTCCAAGGACAGGAATTTATCATATTCTCTTTCAGAGCTTGCAAGGCAGGTTTCTTATCTTGGCCTTCCAAAAGCGGTCCATGAGGAGGTCGGGCGGCTTTATGAGAAGGCGGTTACGAAAGGGCTTGTGCGCGGGCGCTCAATGGAGTCAATAATTACAGCTATCATTTATGCAGTTGCGCGCGAGCAGGGCTCGCCGCGGACTTTGTCTGAGCTTGCTGCTGCATCAGGGATTGAGAAGCGCGAAATCGGGCGCGCATACAGGTATGTTGCAAGGGAGCTTAACATAAGGATACTGCCTGCAACAGCTGAAGAATACCTGCCGCGATTTGCTTCGCTTCTCGGGCTCTCGGGTCAGGTACAGGCACGGGCTAAGGAGATCCTGAAGAATGCTCTTGATGAAGAGGTTACGTCAGGCAAGGGCCCGACAGGTGTCGCTGCTGCAGGGCTGTATATTGCGGCAGTTCTCGAGGGTGAGAAGAGGACCCAGAGAGATATTGCTGATGTTGTCGGCGTTACTGAAGTGACTATCAGGAACAGATACAAGGATCTTGTGGAGAAGCTCGGCATTGAGGAAGAAGTTGAGCGCAAGGCACAGGAAACTGAGAAGTCGCGCAAGAAAGAGGAAATGTA
>JAUVEK010000139.1 GCA_030594795.1 Candidatus Nanohalarchaeota archaeon
TCCATTTTTACCAAGATAAGTTCTATCTGTCATTTTTACCACAGTGTAATTATAAATAGACAAAATTATTTATATCTTCCGGCTGGTAGATAAAATGTATCTGTGCCATTGCATAACTATTGTGGATTGTACCACCAGCCAATGTTTTTAATGTTCCTGCAATAGCTAATCAGAACGCACACAGTAAGGAGGTTATGCTTCTCTATAATCTGCATTTTATTTTGAATGAAAGAGGGTCTATTTCTATGCCTTCTGCTACGATGAGTTTTTCTGCGCTTGTTTGTGTGATTTTCGTGCTTTTTTTCTTTGCGATGCCTTCTACGTTGAGCGCGGGCTTGTTGAGGTGGGGCATTTTGCGCTTCAGGATTTCGTGGATTCGCGCCTGGACTGCTTTTGGGTTTTCGACACCAATCATGTCCTCAACATAAAGAACCTGTTCGCGGAAGCGCTCAATCACCTGCGCATCAATATTCTCTATATATGGAATGGGGCCTTTTGCGCCTATGATTTTGCCCTCATTGTCGACGCCGTTTTTCCAGATTGATAAGAGCGCCTGGCCTGCGTAGTGGCCGAAGGATTCTTTGCCGCAGATGATGATTGCCCTTACGTTTGGGTTGGATACAATGTTTGCTATAATCCTTTCGACACCCAGGTTCTCAGTCTTGTGCGAACCTGCAATGAATACCTCGCTAAAAAAGAATTTCTCAATCGGGCTTGTAAGAGTATCAATGCAGATACGGCCCTTTTTGTTTATGGTTTTGTAGTCTCCGGAAAGCATATAAACCCATCATTCCAGCTTTGAAATATCTTCATCGATGTTGATCCTGCTTTGGGTGGCGCCTATTTCATCCTGGTATTTTGACCCCTCTTTTGTCCCGTACGGGGCTGCTGCCGGGGAGGTCATTTTCTGGAATACCAGCTGGCATATCCTCATTCCCGGGTACAGTTTTACAGGTAGCTTGCCCACGTTTGCGAGTTCAAGGGTGAGATGCCCCCTGAATCCCGGGTCAACGTAGCCGGCTGTTGAGTGGACCATGAGGCCAAGGCGGCCAAGAGAAGAGCGGCCTTCAAGCCTGCCGACAAGATTTGCTGGTATTGACACAAATTCCCTGAGTGATGCGAGCACAAACTCGCCCGGGTGTATTATGAACGGTTTTTCAGATATGTAGAGTCTCGTGTATGTGCATTCCTCTACTTCTGTGTCTTTGTCATTCCATTTTTTTATCAGTTCATCCTGATAGTTTTGCGGGTCTATCATCGCATGGTCTGACATCTTGAACATACGAAACCTGTTGCCGAGGCGCAGGTCAACTGAACTTGGGCCTATCTGTTTATCGAAATCAATGTCTCTTATTATGAGGTCGCCTTTTTTGAGCCTTGCCATGATGTCAGTGTCTGAGAGAACCATATATACCGCGGATAATAATAACTGTAAAACATTTAAATTTCTATTTGATGACTCAGAAGATGAACAAGTAAAGGCCGATGACTAATATTATGAGCCCCAGTATAATGCCTGTAAGGCCAAATCCCTCTTCCTGCACTTCAGTAGCCCCGGGAAACTTAAACGCCAGCCAGAATCCTGCAACAGACATTGTGAGCCCCAATACCTTCATTTTTATCAGTTCTGCAGGGATGGTGTAGAACATTGTGAATATTCCAAGAGCGACAAGGGCGAGACCGAGAAAAAGAACCAGATACATCTTGTTTTCTTCAAGATCCCTGTCAAGGAAATATAGCAGGAATATACCAAAAGCTATCAGGATTGCCGCGATAATCATTAATAACATAAGATGTTATTTATGTTAGCAGATATATAAATATTCTAATAATAAATTATATTCATGCAGGAATCACAGATTGTAAAGTTATCTTTGGTTATTGGAGTTGTTGCTGTTGTTTTAAATGTGTTTAGCATATTTGTTATAGAGGGATTTTCCGGAAAAGCATTTACTGATTTTCTGGTACCCGGCCTGTGTGCTGGAGAGAACGGCACATATTACTTGTCTACGCCTACCAGTTCTGAATTTTGCGAAGAGTTGTTTGACAATGCAATTGACACTGATGAAATGCAGACTCTTTGCAGGCGTTACTATGCTGGTGATGAGGAATATGAATCGTGTGCAGGACTTGCGCTCTTGTATGGGAAGCGCATAGATGATTGTATGAGTAATACATTCAGCCTGGGCAGGAATAAGACTACGTCGGTTGTTCCGGCAGAGGTGGAGGGGTACTGTTCTCTTCTTGCGGCTGCGTCGGCGGAGGGGGGGAGCCCGACAGGTTTATTGATGCAGGCGATATTTCGAGATACAGCAGGCCGTAAGACAAAAGGATGAATGCGGATGGCAAAAGCATAAGTATCATCTCGATTACAAGGGTGTAGCTGCCAAGAAGGAATTCTATGGCGCCTGCGATAAGACCCGCCATCCAGAAGTAAAGCCCGTTTGCAACTGCAAGTAGTATTATGAATATCCACACTTCACCAAGCTTTCCTTTGAGTATTTTGTGAGCCTTTTCTATTGCCGAGAGCCCTGAGATGTTTTCAATCACAACTATCGGCTCAAGCACGACCCACATTGGCGTTATGTAAGCAGCAAGTGCTATCAATAGAATAACAGCAATCAATGCTGCGATGCCCCCAAGCAGGATTCCCACAACACCGCCGGCAATAGCAAGGACTGCAAATAAAACTATTGTAAGAATAATTGTCCCGAATACTACAGACATTGAGATGATGCCAAAAAGAATATTGGTCCACAGAACCTTCAGGTACCTTTGTTTTGCTGTGGATACTGCTTCACTTAGGAGTATCTTTTTGCGGTAGTATATCTGGTATGACAGGGTTGGATAAACTGCGTTGACAAATGAGAAGATAAATATCGACAGTAACAAAGCAAGTATGATGAATCC
>JAUVEK010000097.1 GCA_030594795.1 Candidatus Nanohalarchaeota archaeon
GGCTAAGATCAAAGCCAGAAAGAATATTCCTGAATCACGGGGAACAGAGCAAATCCATAAATCTTGCATCCACACTGCATAAACTGTTCAAGGTGGAAACATCCGTGCCTTCGAATCTGGATGCTGTGAGACTGAAGTAGACATTCGTTGCGAAAACTCAAAAACAAACAGTCAAGTCGCGCTTCAAAAAACTAAAAATCCCACAAATAATCGGCAGTCATCGCCACGAAACACTATACACTGAAAAAGCATTAAAAAACCACTATAATGTGCTGCTAGCAAAACATATCCTGAAATTCTTCCAAAGCTCGCGCAAAGACATCAGAATGCCGCTGGGGTCGGGGGTGTCTGCGCATTGCACCAATTAGTGTGGATTTGGCGCAGATTGAATATGTGGGTCGGGTAAAGGCATAAATGCTGATGCGCAAAAGTATTTTATGGATATTATTGTATGTTTGAGGGGGCATAAACTCTGATTTTAAAGGGATCGAATTCGACTCCTTTAAGCAATAAGCATTCATTTTGGAATCATTGATTAGCAAAAGTATTCTATCGGCATGCTATACCAATTAGCTATATATAATTACAGGCAATAGTTTATTTGATGGGTGTGAAAATGGATTCAGATAGCGCATTGGTTGTATTTCAGGGCAAGAAGATCAGGAGACTTTGGCATAATGATGAATGGTATTTTTCTGTTGTTGATGTAATTGAAGTACTTATAGAACAAGAAGACCATCAAAAAGCAAGAAAATACTGGAATAAGCTTAGCCAAAGATTAAAAGATGAAGGAAGTGAAGCGGTGACAAATTGTCACCGGTTGAAATTATCTGCACCGGATGGCAAAATGAGGCCCACAGATTGCGCTAATACTAAATCCCTTTTTAGAATAATACAATCAATTCCTTCTAAAAGGGCAGAGCCGTTCAAGCAATGGCTGGCGCAGGTAGGTCATGAAAGAATACAGGAAATAGAAAACCCGGAAATCGGCCAAGACAGGATAAAAGAATATTATGAACTTAAAGGTTATCCCAAAGAATGGATTGATAAGCGATTGAGAGGCATTGCAGTCAGGCAGGAACTGACTGATGAATGGAAAGAAAGGGAAGTCAAAAAAAATCAGGAATTTGCAATTCTAACAAACGAGATTTCTAAAGCCACCTTTGGAAAAACAGTTCAGGAATATAAGCAATTCAAAGGAATAGAGGAAAAGAATCGGAATTTAAGAGATCACATGACCGACTGGGAGTTAATTTTAACAATGTTCGGTGAAAAAGCGACTACAGACATTACAAAAAAAGATGATTCGCGCGGGTTTGTCCAATGCAGGACTTCAGCCAATAAAGGTGGAAATATTGCAAAAAGAGCAAGAAAAGACCTTGAAGAAAATCTCGGCGAGTCAATAATCTCAAATGATAATTATCTGCCGGAAGATGAGAAAAAAAGAATAGAGGGAAAAAGAGGGAGATAGAAAAATAGAAAGGACGAGAGAGAAAAAGGGTAATTCAGACCTAATTCAGGGGTTACTTACGCAACAGCACCAAATATCCCTCAAAAATCAATAGTTTTATATGAATATGAAGCCTAACTTATTCTATTGAGTATTAAAGGTGACTCATATAAACCGCTATATTACTCCAGAAAAACTGCTTTTGCTGGCAGTCATTTGTTTAGGTGCACTTCTAATCAGGCCTTTTTTCATGCCAATACTTCTTGCGATGATAACTGCATATGTAATGCATCCGTTAGTAAATACATTCAGGAAGTTCTTTAAATCATATCATCTTGCTCTCTTGGTTTCAGTCACAATGATTGCAGTGCCTTTTATTTTACTTATCATGTATTCAATCAATGATGTTAATCCTATTATCAGCGAAGTCAGCGCTTTCAGCAGGGAAATAAACAATATCTTAATCCCTCTCGAAGAGTATCTTTCAGCTTATGGTCTCGATAAGTTTGCAGTAAAGATACAGGATCTTGTCCGCGATTTGACTGACTATTCAAAGGCGCAGCTGACATCATTTGTATTCACCATACCAATGCTTATGCTCCATATGGTGCTCTATTTAATTTCAACTTATTATTTCTTAAAGGACGGTGGCGCAATCATAAGATTTTTTAACAGCTATGTCAATACCCTTGAATACAGAGAAAAAAGAATGATATACAGCATTATGGTAGGCTTGAAAAACAGTTTTGACGTTTTGTTCCTGTCCTACATTACAATCTCTGTCATTGTCACAATATTTGCATGGGTTGGTTTTTATCTTCTTGGAGTGCCTTATCCTGCGGTGCTTGCATTGCTTGCAGGCTTATTTGGATTTTTGCCTCTGCTTGGCATCTGGATTATTTATACCGGTGCTGCAATATATGAATTTCTTCATGGCGATGTGACAACCGCATTGCTTATAATCGGTTTTGGCGCTATTTTTCTCAACATAATACCGGATCTCTTTATAAGACCAATTCTTGGCAGCAAAACAGGCAAGGTTCACCCGATGACCATCATCATTGGCTTTTTTGGCGGACCGCTGGTCTTTGGAGTAAGCGGATTCCTGATTGGTCCGATACTACTTGTCATCGCAGAAACCGTAATCGTAAGTTACATGAAATTCAATATTGATATCAACAAAAACAAAACAGATGAAGACAGGAAATAAAATCCATCTCAGTGACTATTTTACACATCATCCCTTCTTGGTGGGGATACAAACAAATACCACTTTTCCATGCCTTCAAGTTCATCCATGATTCTTTTAACTACTGCCTTCTTTGGATTCGGCAGAAGCGTCACTCTCTTTTTCAGGTCATCAAAATTCTCAAAAGGCGTTCTCTTTCTCTCATCCAGTATCTGCCACATGTGCTTTTTGCCTATACTCGGCAGGAGTTCCAGTTGGTGCTGTTTTGTTGTAACAGAACCCGCGTTGTTAAAAAAATCAATAATCTTTTTTTCATTTTTGTCTATCAGCAACTCAACCGCAAATATTAGCTCAGAGTGGGCTGTAGCAGTCAGTTTCACAGGCTCAACCCGTCCTACAATCGATTTGACCTGGTCTCTTTTACCCGGACCGATATACACCCGATCCTGGCTTTTTAAGACTACTTCTTCTCTTGGAATTATTTCCAGCAGGTTAAAATGCTCTTCACCCAATACCTGGGCAACCGGAACAGACCTTGATTGCCCGGGATGGCCATGTATCAGGAAATCAAGCACAATACACCAATCATCTTTCATAATAATCACTTTTTCTTCTCTTTTGGTCTTACTTTCTTTATGATTTTTGCAATTTCTGCGATTTTATCCTTTTCAAGTTTTACTCTCTCCTTCATAAACAATGTATTTATTTCATTCTCGTCTTTAGGCAGCAGACTTATTAATGCAACCAGTTGATGCTCTTTTAAACCCTCTATTTTGGAGAGCTCTTCTGTTGCTGATTTGGCATCCTTTTTATTTAGCATAGTCCGTGTTCTCAGGTACTCCAGCGTGATTTTTTGCTCATATCCTGGCTCCTTTTCCTTTTCCATTTTAGATAATATCTCTTTTGCTTCTCCATATGCGATTGGTTTTGTATCAATAATTTTCATTGCATTTCACCTGTAAAATATCAATTAAACGGCTTTATGTGCTCTGTTGCTGA
Organism: Candidatus Nanohalarchaeota archaeon; assembly: GCA_030594795.1. Classification (GTDB taxonomy): domain Archaea; phylum EX4484-52; class EX4484-52; order EX4484-52; family B79-G9; genus B79-G9. The sequence continues at coordinate 3,639 of JAUVEK010000097.1, forward strand.
AATCAGGGTTTTTGGCTTGTTTTTGTCTTTTATTGATATGAGGTATGCTCTTCCTCTCTTTTCAATGACCTTGCCGATGACGCCCTGGTAGCGCGGGTGAGGCATGCCGTTCTGAAATGATGGTTCAATATCCACCACAACCTGCGCTCCCACCTCTACTTCTTTGAGCCTTTTTGTTATCGTCACTTTTTTTCTGCTTTTTTCTTTAAGCGTTCTTCTTGTCTTGTTTCGAAATCCTCTTGAGCGTCTCATATTTTTCACCACTATATAACTATATGTTACTTTTTTGCATATTGCAGATTTATACCTACAAATATTTCAATCATGCTTCTCCATATGTATTCATCCAGAAACATTATAAATCTTACGGAAAAAGTATACTTAAGAGGTGCAATGAAAATGAATGAAAATGAAAAAACTTATGGGAATATTACAATTAAAGTCAGGAAAAAGAAAGAAGACACCACTCTAAGCAAAGTAAGAGACCTTCTTTCAAATGAGAGCGGGACTTATACTATTGAAGCTAAAGTCAATAAGATTATCCAGACGAGGGGGCCTACGATATTCAAGGCTATGGATGAGACCGCCAATGCAGACATAGCTGGTTTTGTGTCGCCCGGTGAGCGCGCATTTCCTGAAATCAAAGAAAATGACTCTATATGCGCAAAAGTCACAATCCGGATAAAAGACGGCAAAAAAAGAATAAACATCACCGAATTATCAAAAATACAGGACATCTCACTGAAACGGGACAGGATGCTGGATACTGCAAAAGAACCCGGGACCACAGCCATCAACTTCACAATAAAAAGCCAAGTGCTTGATGCGCTGAAGGACAAATTCAGGAGCGCATCTGCCTTAATCAAAAAGTCAATCTATGAGGGGCGGCAAATCTTGATCCGCCATCATGCAGACATGGACGGCTACGCAGGCGCAATCGCACTTGAAAAGGCAATCCTGCCGATGATAGAAAAAAGGTTTGGAGATCGCGACAAATGGTTCTGTTTTGACAGGTCCCCCTCTACAACACCCTTTTATGAATACAAGGATGTCTTAAAAGACCTCGCGTTTGCAAAAAAGAACATTGAGAGGTTTGGTAAACTTGAGCCCCTTGTGATACTGGTAGACAACGGCTCAACAGAAGAAGACCTCTTAAGCATACGAAAAGCAAAAATATACAACATCCCGATAATCGTTGTGGATCATCATTTCACTGAAGTGGAAAGCGGAAAATCAGTAGTCGATCCCTATATTAATGTCCATATCAACCCTTATCTAAAAGGAGGCGACAAGAACCTCACCGCAGGCATGCTTGCATACGAATTGTCACGAATAATCAACCCTGCAGTCGATGATATGAAGATACTGCCTGCACTTGCGGGAATAGGCGACAAGTCAAAAGGCCCGGAATTTGAAGAATACCTGAAGAATTCCAAAAAAGATAAAAGCCACCTGAAAAAGATAGCAACATGCGTTGATTACGAAGCAAGT
>JAUVEK010000080.1 GCA_030594795.1 Candidatus Nanohalarchaeota archaeon
ATAGTTAAGAACTCAGAAAATCATCTGCAATTTGATTTCACAAAAATCGGCAGATGGTGGCACAAAGACAAGGAAATAGATATAGTAGCCCTGAACATTGACACAAAAGAAATACTCTTCTGTGAATGCAAATACAAATACGATGTAAACCCTCAAAAAATACTAAAGGAGCTAAAAGAAAAAGCGCAATATGTCCAGTGGAACAATGGCGCGCGAAAAGAATATTTTGCAATATTTGCAAAATCATTCTAAGAGAAAATAAAAGAGCCGGATGTAATGCTGTTTGACCTTGATGATATCAGCAAATTATGCTGTTGAGCAAGCTTGAACCCAACAGAATGGTATGCAAAATTTTTCCGTGATGACCCGGGAACCAAATAACCTGCATTTCCAGCTTGGTATTCACTTGAAAGCGCGCTTTTGGGCAACCCCCCAAAAGCCAGAAAATATTTATAAATATTTCCCTCTAAAATAACGATATGCCAACATTAACCGAAAGCCTTAATGAAAACTTCAACTTCTTTATCAAAGAAGATCTCCACAGATTCAAAGGGGAATGGGTCGCCATAATAAACAAAAACGTCATTGACAGTGGAGATGACCTGAAAACACTTGCAGAACGCGTGAAAGATGAATATCCAGAAGAAGAGCCATTCATCGTAAGGGCGCCAACAGAAAAAGCTTTAATTCTCTAAGGTGTCTCTTTTGAAACTCTCTTTCAGATATACACCAGAGTCGGCACCACCACCAAGATATACTTTATCTGAAACAAGAAAACCCGCAAAACTACATTTTATTTATCCTGCTTCTTATGGAACGTATTTGCTCATAAGTCATTTTTTCCTGGGCATCCTTAATCTCCAGCAGAAACTCTAACTGCTCGTCATAATCGGCATCAATAGGTATGTTTTTAAGATAGTACTGATTCTTGATTCTCAATACTTTGTCTCTCGTTAGCCTTGCAAAAACACCCTTTTTGAAAATACACTCATCCTCAAGAAAACCGCACAAGGAGATTGTGCAGTCATGTATTTCTGACTTTATTCCCAGTTTCATCAGCACAGAATAAACAGCAAAATACTCAAAATAATATTTTGTCGCTGCAATCCACATATTTGACTTTCCTTTTATTGTTTTGAGAATGACCAGGGTCTCTTCTGCATTGTCAATATATTCCTTTGCAAGATTGTCATTCGGATTTATCAACTCTATGCCGTTCTTCCTGGCTTTACACCACTTTATTTTTTCATAATCAGCCATTTTAAAACCACATCCGTGCCCTGCACTATCAAATGTTTCTTCAAAATTTCATTTTTCAAAGCAGGGCTCACACTTTCAAGGGAAGGAACATTTAGAAGATGTATTTTCCGGTTAATTTTTTCAGCAAAAATGTCAATTTCCTTTTGAATTTCTGATTTGCCTGTGACAAGCAGATCAATATCATTTGCTCTTTTTATGTCCTGTACAGCAGAACCGAATATTACCGCAGCATTCCCTTCACTAAGATTTGAGTTAAGAAACAATATAAGCTCTTTCAGGATGAGGCGGTTCTCAGACATAGCAATCATCCTGTTTTTTTCACATATGGAAAGATAATGAACCGTAAGCGGATTGTCCAAATTCAATGAATAAATAGTAAGCCTGCCTTTAATACTCTTTTTCAGGACTCCTCTTTTTTCCAGATCATTCAAATGCTGCCTCACTGTTGGATGCGGCTGCTTAATCTCTCTTGAAATCTCAGCCAGGTGCAGTCCCAAGAAAGGTCTGCTTAAAAAAGGGTATAAAACAGGCAATATTGTTACTTTTTGAACCATACCGTTATATTTGTAACAATAGATACTTAAATCTTTCGTTGTGTAAGAAATCTGGTTGAAATGGATTTTTGAGGGCAAAAATAGATTTGGTGCTACTCCGCACATTACCAGACCAAAAACAAAAGTGGCGCTCATACCAAATAGACCTGTCTTGGAACAGAAATATGGAATATAGGGGAAGTTTAGCCAACTTTTGAGCGCTACTAATAGTTTAGAATATCGGACCAATGCGAACATTTAAATATATTCACTTACTGAATAATTCACTGAGTGAATATAATGAAATTCATAAACCGCGAAAAAGAGACAGACCTCCTGAAAGAGACAAAATCATTATCCTCTGAAAAACTCTATTCCATATCAATCTATGGCCTGAGAAGAGTAGGCAAGACAAGGCTGATTCTCGAATTCATGTGTGATAAAGACATTTACTTCTTTGTAAACAAGAACAAAACAGCGAGAAGCCTGCTAGACGAGTATCAGGAAACCATAAGAAAAAAAGGAATCTTAAGCGAGTATGAATCCATTGGCAACTGGGAAGATTTCTTCAAAATATTATTCGAAAGATACACAGGAACTATTGCCTTTGATGAATTCCAGAACTTCCTGTTTGTTGACAAGTCTGTATTTGGAACCCTGCAAAAACATATAGACCTTTATGAAAACAAGAAAAATCTGCACCTGATATTCACCGGATCCACAATCGGCCTGATAAAAAGCCTGTTCACAGATGCAAAAGAGCCCCTGCACGGCAGGCTAAAAAGGCAGCTGCATCTGAAGCCTATGTCATTTTCAAATACAGGCAGGATGTGCGCCGCACTTGACATAAAAGATACAAGAGAAATAATAAAGCTGTACTCTGTTTTTGGCGGCTTTCCAAGATATTACGTCTCAATAGAAGACGAGAACTTAAAAGGAAAAAAATTCGAACAAATACTTGAGAAATTCTTTTTCACAGAAAACGCCCTCTTCGAAAACGAAGTCATGACTATACTGTCTCTTGAATTCGGAAAAAGATGCGGGGTATATTATGATATACTTGCAAGCATCGCGTGCGGATGCACAAGAATAAGCGAGATTGCCTCAAATATAGGAAAAAAAGATACAGACATCATGCGCCAGCTTGATGAACTTATACATCGCTTTGAAATAGTATCTGTTGAAAAGCAGATGACTGGCAGCAAAAAAATCCTCTATATAAATCATCCCCTGATGAATTTCTGGTTCAGGTTCTTTTACAAAAACTTATCAGACTACAAAAGAAGAGATATCCGGCTCATAGAAAAAATAAAAAAAGACTTCAATAACTATATGGGACTAAGGTTTGAATACGTATGCAGAGAATTCATTGCAGGCTGCAACATGCTTCCATTCACATATGAAATTATGGGTCGCGAGTGGGGCAAAATACCCGGCAAACCTAAGGGCGAAAACCAGTATGAGATAGACATAGTTGCCCTGAACGAGGCAACAAAGCAAATTCTCTTTTCTGAATGCAAATGGAGGGAAAACGCAGATGCAAAAAAGATACTAAATGAATTAAAGGAAAAATCGAAGTTCGTCCAGTGGAATAACGAAACAAGAAAAGAATATTTTGCAATATTTGCAAAATCATTCAGAGAGAAAATAAAAGAGCCAGATGTGATGCTGTTTGACCTTGATGACATCGGCAAATTATGCTGTTGAGCAAAACCTATCCTCATTTCGTTTTTTTATTTTTGTATGTAAATCTTTCGCTCAACCCAAACAAAACCCTTTTTGGTAATATTGTAAAAAATCACTTCTCTGCAGGCGCCTTTGAAGGAGCACCGAAAAATGCCCGTATATCTTTCCTTTTGACCCACATGCCCCCGATAAGCAACAGGAGAATTATCAAATAGAGGTTCTGCGCAGTGATATATCTCCAGAGCAGTGACCCTGTCGGGGTTTTGATGGGCTCTGCTGCCTCTGTTTCCTCATCTTTTTCCTCTACAAAGAATGTCTCTTCATAAGTCTTCCCGTTTCCTGTTATCGTTAACTTATGGCTGCCGGGCTCAAGCTCAATTGAGACCATTCTTTTGAAGCAGTTATCCTCATCTGTGGTTAACTCTGCTTCCAGCTTGCCATCTATGTATACTGAAAGTTCGCTTATCTCCTCGACCAGGCATCCTTCCAGTATGATGAAGCTGCCTGACTCATGGACAGTAAGCACAGGGCCTGTTATTATCAAATCTTTGCTTTTGGGTTCCACAAATTCAGGCTCTACAGTGAACTCGATGAATCTTTCGATGCTCTTGCCGTCAGACTTTATCTTAAAGTGCGCTGCGTGCTGCCCGATGTCATATTCGGTCGGTGCAACCTCGAATACATAAACATACTGCTCTCCTGCACTGATTTGTGCAGCAGAGAACATCTCACCCAGGACGTCTGCTGTCACTTCCACTTCGCAGGATTCGTTCCCGGTATTTTTCACTATCACTATGACTGTCTCAGGCTGGCTGGCAGTCATTTTTCGCGCCATGTCTATTGTCTTTATTTCCAGTTTGGGGGTATCGGCCATGATAAGGTCTATGGTCTGGGAGAGCGGGTAATATGCCCCGACAGTTGAGCCTCCTCCCCGTGGTGGTGGGACTTCTTTTGGAGGGTCATTAGGATCAAGCGGGTTGGTCCCGTTCGCTACCTCGTCACCGTCGCTGATGCCGTCACCGTCTGTGTCAAGATTGTTCGGGTCAGTGCCGTACTGGTACTCTTCTTCGTTTGTGAGGCCGTCATTATCATTGTCGTCATCTGCATCATTGGGATCAAGGGGGTTCAATTCATTGTCTGCTTCCCAGCCGTCAGGCATTCCGTCCCCGTCTGTGTCCGGGTTGTTCGGGTCAGTGCCGTACTGGTATTCTTCCTCGTTTGTGAGGTCGTCTTCGTCAGGGTCCTCGTCGCCGTCAGGGACTCCGTCACTGTCAGTATCATTCATGCCGGGGTCAAGCAGGTTATCTGTCTGGTTGTACTCGTCTTCCCAGTCGGTTGGAAGACCGTCATTATCGGGGTCAACATCTACCCCGGCAGCATAAGTAGTTGCAGATGTGATGTTTGTGTTGTTTTCCTCGTTCCCGGAATCATCTTCTGCGCGCACAACATAATAGTACTCTGTGGCATTTAAAAGCCCGGTATGATTGAACATGTTCACATTGCTGCTGACGTTAAAGCCGGGGCTTGTGAAATTAAATGCAGTACTATTGAGGGAACTATAAATGTTGTATTGCGCCACATCATCTGACAGGGATGAAACCCATGTCAGTCGTATCACGCCCTGTGCAACTGCTACAGCAGTAAGGTTGACTGGCGGAAGTGGCGCAACTTTATCCTGGAACGGCTTGTCAGGGTCAAGTGGATAAGGATCATCGCCATCATCTATCCCGTCGCCGTCAGTATCAGGATTATTCGGGTCTGTCCCGTTCAAGTATTCTTCATAGTTTGTTAAATCATCATTGTCAGGGTCCTCATCACCATCAAAAATCCCGTCACCGTCAGAATCATCATTATATGGGTCAAGCAGATTATCAGACTGGTTGTGCATATATTCCCACCAGCAGGGAAGGCCGTCGCCATCAATATCATCATTTGTCTCATAGAGAATGTTCAGGTTATCCACATGCAAAGTACCTGAACTCTGGGGGGATGAAAAATTAAAATCAATTGTGCATTCGTCATTTGATGCGTTGTAAGAACACCCATTGCAATTGCATGCTGAAATCAGTGAGTTTAATTCAAACTCAAACCCGTTAAATGTTTCAGAAGTGTTAAGCACACCTGAATGCGACCACTCAGGACTACCTGTGCTTCCGATATCAAGCTGCACATTGCCTGGATACTCAGTGAATATCTCCTTGAGTATGGAAAAATAGACTTTTGTCAAGTTGTCCTCTGCTGCGTAATAATATTTGCCGTGGCCTGCCTCTGCAATAGCCTGCATTGTGTCTGTGCGCGCGTTGGCGCCGTACGCAATAGCATAAACGGAGATACCAGAGAGATTCCACGCATCTTCTGCCATCTGGATTGCCTCATTTTTTGCTTCGGTGTCGTTGCAGTTCGCTCCATATGTACACGCATTTGCCCCGCCATCTGTATGGACTATCATGACGGGATTCGTGCCACCTACGAGCAGTTCGGTTGCATTCTGTATCCCGCAGGCAATGCATGTCTGTCCCTGATGGATTGCAGCATAGTTATTAATCTCATCTATAAGCGCAGTCTTATTTTTGGTTAATCCCATAGAACTTTCAACATTCGTGCTGTAGCTGACAAGGCCAACATTATTTGGTGTATCCTGATAAATCGCCATCTTTGTAAATATTATGCTTGACTCTTTCGTTGCATCTAGTGTATCTCCAACCATACTATATGAAACATCTGTCACGAGGACAGCATCAACTGCATT
>JAUVEK010000135.1 GCA_030594795.1 Candidatus Nanohalarchaeota archaeon
CAGAACAGTCAATAAAAGCAACAGAAAATATCATCAAAGAAATCACAAACATAAAACAAATAAAATTCGGGCAAATAGAACTTGAGCAACAAATCACACCCAACTTCAAAGCAATAGGCCCGAAATACGGCAAAGACACAAGCAAAGTAGTAGCCCTCATAAAAGACGAGAACCCGAAAACACTAAAAGAAAAACTGGAAAAAGGCGCAGCAACTCTTGGAAAATTCAAAATAACAAAAGACATGGTAACAATCAAAGAGATGATACCACAAAACACAGCAGGAGAAAAATTTGCAGGCGGCGCAGTCTACATAGACACCACCCGCGACCGTGACCTCACAGAAGAAAGCGCAATACGCGAACTCACAAGAAAAATCCAGATCGCAAGAAAAGAAAAAAACCTCGAAGTCACAGAGACCATAGACCTCTGCATAACCGGAAACCATGAATTCCTGGAAAAATGGAAAAAAGAAATAGAAAAAGGCACAACCTCAAAATTGCACACAGGCAAGCTGGAAGGCGCAAAAAAACTGGACTTCGAATTCGAAGACCTGAAACTAAAAATCGCATTCTGAAGAAACTGGATGTCAGTCTTTGATTTCACTTATCCTTCCTCCCGGCGCATCCTCCTTAAATATCTGGACCTGAAATTTGTATATTCCAGTGTCTTTGTACTGCCATGCGTCTTTCTCAAAGATTCCTGCCTTGTAGCAGAGGTTCTCCATGAATTCAATTTTCTCCGGCAGCTGTTCCCAGACCTGCGGAAGAAACAGGCCCTGATCCGCCCCGTTTTTCAATACAAGACCATCTTTTTTTGGTGTGATTTTCTCGAGAAGCTCTTTCGGGCTTGCGTGCGGGATAAGAACCGGCGCCGTCAGGACAGATATTTCTATTATGAGATGGTCCACCTCATCTCTCGTGACTCTTGGGAAGCGCGGGTCATGCACTGCTGCAGATGACGCTGCTTCTGTTATTGCCTTGCGCAATGAATAGATGGGTTCTGTAAAGCCGATGCAGCCGCGAAGGTCATTTGCAGGATACGTATGGAGAGTAACAAAGAGACCGCATTTTTTTTCGAGCCATGCAAACCCCTCGTGCATTTTGTAATCTTTCCCACAAAGGTATGATTCAAGATACTTTCTTGCCTGTGTGACAAGAAACACGCCCTGCTCTTTTGTGAACATCTCCATGGCTTTTTATTGGATTAGAATATTTATAATTGTGATTGTCAGGGTCGATGTTTTTTAAGGTGGTTCTTTTATTTCTTGGTGAGCCCGGGGCAGGATTGAGTTTTCCAAAATTATTTAAGCTATTGGTAATTATATATTAAAGATGGATGATAAAAAAGCCAAGTTTATCCGGATATTTGCTAACATTCCTGAAAAGATCAGGGGAGAAGACATAATTGTTGTGGTGGATGATAAACCGTTTACATGGAATGCGGCAATGATTGAAGTAAAGAATGATTCTGAGACTGGCGGAAAAATAATGAAAGTGCTGGAAAAATTGGGGATAATATGACTGAAAAGAAAAAACTGGACCATGAAATTAAGCAATTAGTTCTATGGCGTCTGGAAACAAGTGTACCAAGTCATTTTAAGTTGTCTGTAGGTGGAAAAGGCAGTTTCAGTAAGGAAGAATTAAAGATGCATGTGGAACAAGAGGATGAGACAGGACTGGCTTTTGTTGATATGCAGCTTAATTTTATTAAGGCTCTTGCCAGTGGCAAATTTTCTGAGGCTTTGGTAGAATGAATAGAGCTTTTCTTGTAACGATGCCAAATTATGATGATGCCACAAGCTATCTGTTTTCTTATGCAAAGATTGTAGCAGAGCATGCTGAAAAAATCAATATAAAAACCATTGATTTAAAGAGACCTCGTTTAACGAGAGAAAATTTTACCAGTTTGGTATTGAAGCAGGACCCTCTTTTAATATTCTTTAATGCTCATGGCAGCGAAAGCGCAATATATGGCGATAAAATTAGTGAAAGTGAAGAGATTTTGGTCGAGGAAAATGAAAATCATTATCTTTTGAAAAACAGAATAGTGTATGCCCGTGCATGTTGGGCTGCACGCTCACTGGGAATGGCATGTGTTGCTGGTGCAGGAGGGTGTTTCATAGGATATAAAACTCCTTTCAGTTTTTGGATTGATGAGAAATGGTCTGCAAAGCCGTTGAATGATAAGACAGCGAAACTCTTTCTTGAACCATCGAACTTGATTGTCGAATCTTTGCTGAAAGGAAATTCTGCTGAAGAGGCTGTTGATAAGTCGTTGAATATGTCAAAGAAAAATATTATGAAACTGTTAAGAGCAAAGGATGAACCCGGGGCGGTGGCTTCTATTATGCTGCTGTGGAGCAACATTGAAGGACAGGAGATTCTGGGAGATAGAGATATCATATTTGGATGATTAATTGTCTTCCTTCAAGCCTGTTATTTGCTGCTTTGTGGAGTTTGTCGTGGTTGTCAACAACCGCTGGTCAAATAGACCGGCGGCATGCTTGCATGCCCCACACATATCGCCAAAGGTTGTTGATCACGCAAAGATTCCGCATACCGCTAGTCAATAGACTAGCGGAATCTTTAGCGTTTTGAGAACTTTTTTGATTTTAAACATTTATAATTGTGATTGTCAGGGTCAATGTTTTTTAGTATCTTCTCCCGGACGGTCTTGACTTCTTCTCCTGTCATGTGTGTAAGTTCTTTTTTGTGTCTGAGCAGTTGTTCGAACACAAAATCAATTATGAGCATAAGAATCATCAGGCATGCAAAGAGCAGGATATTATTAAATGTTGCTTCTGTATACGCAAATGATATAAGCACAGCTGCCGCAGGCGGATGTTCTGCCTTGATGTATGTTATTGTCTGCGCATATAGCGCAAATATCAGAAACATGGCGAACACGTAAAATATGTTATTTGTGACAAGTTCGTGTTTCAGGAGGTTGTTGAGTATTATTCCATAGAGCGCAGCTGTGACGTAAGATGCGGAAATATTCCACGGGGTCGAGT
>JAUVEK010000068.1 GCA_030594795.1 Candidatus Nanohalarchaeota archaeon
AACGATGAGATAAAGAGGAGATGGAAATTATATTCAAAGAAGGTTATGAGCGCGGTTTATTGTATCTGGTTTTTGTTATTTTTATTATAACTGAGATTTTTGATGAATTTCTAGATTATACGTTGAGAGGTCCATCTATTATTCATTCTGTATTACAACTATCGCTTTTTATAATATTATTTATTGTTGTATCTAAACTGTTCTCTATTTTTTATAAACAAAAAATAAACAGATTAATACCTGAAGAATTAATGGAAATATTAAAAATTATTAAAGAATCTGAAAGTAAAGGTGTTTTAATTAATCAAACAGATCTAAGGGCCAGATTAAAGATTACAAAACCAACCCTGAAGAAAAGATTAGGCAATCTGGTAGATTTACATTACATTAGTTTTGAAGTAAGGGGAAATCATAAGTATCTTATCCTTACAGAGTTGGGTTATTCTATAGTCAAGGCACGAATTAATTGAGTGTCATCTCACTGGCGTTCGAAGCTTTTCAACTTCGTTGAAAATAATGCCTTGCCATATAGGTTAAGGCAAATTGGTTTTTTGGTGATGTTTGCTCATTTATTTCATGCCTTCACTATATCATCAGATAGTTTACCTTCTTTTTACCTTATTTTTTCTAGTTTTATATTCCTCATTTAAATATGCCATCTTCTATAGGATTTTAGTATTTAGGGAGATGCGTATAAAAAAAGAGATATTCGGCTAAGGAGATAAAGCAAATGGAGCTAACAGATTCAATCAGAAAACTAAGAGAAGAGGAAGTTATAACGATTTCTGAAACTGAAAGTATAAGAAAGCTAACTGCAAAAGATGCCATGATTAAAGCGGTGTTTGTTTGTCAGGATGATGATGTGGGTAGAATAATAAAAAAACTAAAGAGCGAGGATACAAACGTTTGTATGGTGGTTACAAAGGACAAGAGATTTGTAGGAGAAATCAGTAATGAGGACTTGATTAAATTATTTTTGCATCAAGTAAGATATGAACCACTTACAAAGATATTGAATATTGGTTACAGAAGAGAATTTTTGTATAAAAAAGCTAAAGAATTAGTAAATAAACATAAATCTACAGTAAACCTTGATACTCCCATCAATAAGGCAATAGAATTGGTATATAAAGAAGGTTTTCAGTATATCGCTGTTTTAGATAAAAACAAGAAAGTTATAGGTGTTGTAACACCGAGCAGCATACTTAATTTATTACGGAATTATTAAATTAAATAAGTATTAAATCAAATGCAAGTGAGATAGAATGGAAGTATTTATTGAACTAAGTGCAATCTTAATTCTAGCAGTTATAATTTCAGGAATAATGTATTTTTTCAGGCAACCTCTAATAATTGGTTATATTCTGACAGGGATAATAGCAGGTCCGGTTGTTCTTAATGTTGTTCAATCTGCAGATACCCTTACAACCTTTGCTCAAATTGGAATAGCATTTCTTTTGTTCATGGTTGGATTGAACCTGAATCCCCGGATAATCCGGGATGTTGGCAAAACGTCCTTAGTTACTGGCATTTGCCAAGTCCTCTTCACGTCTCTTATTGGATTTGTTATCGGAAAACTGTTAGGTTTTTCAAATATCATTTCGATTTATGTTGCTATTGCTGTTTCTTTTAGCAGTACAATCATAATTATGAAACTTCTGTCAGATAAGAGAGATCTTGAGACACTTTATGGAAGAATTGCTATGGGCTTTCTTATAGTACAGGATTTAATCGCTATATTCATCCTGATGTTAATATCTTCTATTAGTAGGGGAAATAACATGGCTGGACTGGCTGTTGAATCTATATTGAGCGGTATGGGTTTGCTAATAGTATTGACTATCATCAGTTTATACATTTTTCCTCCTTTAACCAGACTGGTTGCTAAATCACAAGAATTTTTGTTGCTTTTTTCTATTAGCTGGTGTTTTGCAATGGCATCTCTTTTTCACTATCTGAATTTTTCAATAGAGGCCGGAGCATTACTTGCAGGAATAACTTTATCAATGACTCCATATCATTATGAAATCAGTTCTAAAATGAAGCCTTTACGAGATTTTTTCCTTATACTATTTTTTATCCTGTTGGGTTCTCAGATGGTTTTTGCTAATATTTCTCAATATATTATCCCCTGCATTGTATTTTCATTGCTCATCCTTATAGGAAACCCTTTGATTGTGATGACTTTAATGGGACTGATGGGTTACACTAAGAGGAACAGCTTTTTAGCGGGTCTTACTGTTGCACAGATCAGCGAATTTTCTTTAATCCTGATCGCATTAGGTGTTAAAGTGGGTCACTTAACAAATGAAATTGTTTCTTTGATAACATTCATAGCTTTAATAACCATTGCAGGCTCTACATATATGATATCTTATTCAAATAAGCTGTATGGTTACCTGTCGAAATATCTCACTTTATTTGAAAGAAAAGGAAAAAAAATTGATGAACATAAGTACCATAAAGATGGTAATTATGATATAATACTTTTCGGGCATGACGAGATTGGTTTTGACATTACGACTTCATTAAAAAAAATAAAGAAGGAATTCCTTATAATAGACTATGACCCCGAAGTTATTGTAAATCTATCCCGGCAGGGATATGATTGTAAATATGGGGATGTAAATGATACAGAACTTCTTGATGACTTGAATTTTTCAAAAGTGAAAATGGTTATTTCGACGATACCCGTGATATACACGAATCTATTGTTGATTAATAAGATAAAAGAAGCTAATAAAGAAGCCATTATTGCTGTTGTTTCTCATCAGATTGATGGTGCTTTAAAACTCTATGATGCAGGAGCGACTTATGTCATAATGCCTCATTTTTTAGGCGGATGCCATGCATCAACAATGATTGAAAGTAATCAGTTAAGCCTTAGCGGATTCCTGAAGGAAAAGGTCGCCCATATTGAGAATTTGAAACTGCGAAAAGAAATGGGTCATGAACATCCGAGATATGAACATCATTAGATGTATTGGATGTGTTCAATTTTATAATATTCTATTATTGGTCAGGAACTCCTCCTCAAGAAAAGAAATGGAAATTTTATTGGATATGTCGATAGATTGGTGTTTCTTGTGGATATTAGCCTTGATAAGTGTCTTTATCGCGGGCAGTACCGGCATTTTCTTAGGAGAAGGACCATTGATATTTTGTTTGTGCTGCCGCTTTTTAGGACAGTAAGGATGTTTGAAGCAGTGCCGTTTTTGGGCAGGGCTTTTCGGGGTTTGCATGCGATGCAGCATGTGGCGTATATTGACAATATGTTGTTTTTTGAGCTTGGGAGGGCAGGGCATATTGCGAAATACGTGAAGTATGCTTATCCTGCGGTCTTGAGGAAATAAGGTCACTTGATGTTGAAGAATTTTTTTGCGTTCTGTGTTGTGGCTTTATCGACTTCTTCTGCGTCGAGATTTTTTATCTGCGCGATTCTTGCTATTACTTTTTCGACGCTTGTCGGCTCGTTTCTTTGCCTGTTTTCGCCGAACCACGGGGCGTCTGTCTCGAGCATGATTTTGTCCAGGGGCATATCTCTGCATATTTTTTTGTGTTTTTTTGAGCGGAGGAGGATTGGCCCGAAGGAGATGTTGTAGTTGTTTTTGATGATCCTTGGAACCAGCTGGTTTGCGCCCCAGAGATGGAGAAGCACCTGCTTTGCTTCGGTTTCTTCGAGGATGTCAAGTGTGTCCTCGTGGGCGTCGCGGGAGTGGATCACTATTGGTTTTTCAAGTTCTTTTGCAAGGGCTATGAACTCTTTGAACATTTGTTTTTGTTTTTCCCTGAATTCCTGCTCTTTTGTCCAGAAATAGTCCAGCCCGATTTCGCCTACTGCTGATATGTCTTTCTGGTTATCTTTTATTTTTTGTATCAACTGCTGTTTGTCTTTAGGTTTTAGTTCTTTTATGTATTCGGGGTGGAGGCCTATGCAGATGTATATGAAGTTTGGGTGCTGTTTTTTTAGTGAGAGGGTCAGGTCGAAGTCGCGCGGGTGGGCGCATGAGGTTACTACTGCGTCCATTTTTTTTTTGCATCTTTTTATGACTTCGTCCCTGTCAGGATTGTAGTCTTTTTGCTCGAGGTGGCAGTGTACGTCTATCATAGGGTGTTTATTAGGATGTGGAGATATTTATTCTTTTTGTGGGTTACAGGGTCAGGATGTATGGTATGAGGCTCAGGATTCCCAGGAGTATGCAGAATTTCCAGAAGCGGATTTTTTGTGCGAATCTGATGAGGGCGCCTATTGTCAGGTAGCCGACTGCGAAGGATGTTGTGATTGCGATGAGTGAGTTCGTATCTATTGTGATTTTGTTCATTAGCCCCAGTCCTATTTCAGCTGCGAAGACCGCGGGTATGCTCATGAGGAAACTGAGTTTTAGCGCCTTCTTTGCGTCGTATCTACGTAATAGCAGTCCGGATGTTGTGAGGCCGGACCTTGACAGGCCGGGCATGGCTGAGAACCCCTGTAATACCCCTACAATTATGCTGTCTGCTATTGTTATTTTTTTTTCTGTGATGTTTTTTTTATGTGTCTTTTTTTGAAGGAGTCCTGTCAGGATCAGGAGGATTCCTATAAGTGCTGTTGCCTCTGTTCCGCTGAAGTTTAGCTTGTTCAGGCTGTACATGAGTATCGGGAAGCCGACTATTGCTGTTGCTGCTGTGGAGATTATCAGGAATGTTGTGGTTTTATCGATATCTGTATTGAGTTTACGTTGGTTGATGTATGCAGGTATGTTTTTTAGTATGGATATAATGTCTTTTCTGAAATAGAGGGCTGCTGCAAGGAGTGTTCCTGTGTGGAGCCAGATGGAGATGGGAATCGCTTCCTGCAGGGTATGGTTTTTTGCTATCAGGTAGAGCGAGGTCATGCCTTCGCTGCTTACCGGCAGCCATTCGAATATGCCCTGGATTATGCCGAGTATTATTGCGTCTGTTGTGTTCATTTTTTTCACTTTCCCCATTGGTTCTTTGGGTTAATCCATCCTCGAGCCCCCACCCGCCCGATTAGTGGTTAATTTTGATTTCCTGCCTGTCCGGCTATTCGAAGAGGTCTTTTCCCTGGTTGTGGTATAGTTTGCCGAAGTTGTATACGAGGTTGCCGTTGACGAAGGTTTTTATTGGCCAGCCTTTTAAGCTCATTCCTTCGTAGGGGGACCATCCGCATTTTGTGACCTGGTCCTGCCTTGTTACTTCTTTTCTCAGGTCCATGTTGACGGCTACCAGGTCTGCGTAGTTTCCGGTTTTTATTTCTCCACGCCCTTTTAGGTTGAAGCGCCTTGCAGGGGTTGTGCAGCAGGTTTTTACTAGGGTTTCCAGTGAGAGGCGGTTGTTGTTTACTGCGTTGAGGAGCAGGGGGAGCCTCATCTCTACTCCGGGAATGCCTGCGGGGGCGGTTTTGAAGTCGTTATTTTTTTCTTCTATTGTGTGTGGGGCGTGGTCTGTTGAGATTATGTCGATGATCCCGTATTTTACGGATTCCCAGACTGAATCGAGGTCTTCTTTTGTCCTGACCGGCGGGTTCATTTTGCAGTATGCGCCCATTTTCTCAAGGTTGTCGCGGGTGAAGTACATGTATGTAGGGGTTGTGTCGCATGTGAGGTCGATGCCGGTTTGTTTTGCTTTTCTTATTCTGGTTAGTGCGAGCCTTGTTGAGATGTGCGTGAGGTGGGTTTTTGCGCCGCTTTGTTTTGCGCATGTTATTGCGTAGCTTACTGCTTTTGATTCTGCGAGGCGCGGTCTTGAGTCTGCGTGGGCGAGGTGGTCTGTTCTTTTCCTGTGGATGTTTGCTGCGTTGTCCAATGTTTTCTGGTCTTCTGCGTGGATCACGATTGGTTTTTTTGTTTTTTTGACTGCTTTGAATGCTTTTTTCTGGAGCGCAGGGTCTGTCAGCAGGAGGTCTCCTGTGGTTTTGCACATGTGGAGTTTGAAGCCGCAGACTTTTTTGGCGACTTTGTCGAGGCTGTCGAGGTTTTCATGGCCGAGGCCGAAGTAGAGGCCGTAGTTTATTATGCTCTTTTTTGCAAGCCTCTTTTTTTTCATGAGGCGCTCATAAGTTGTGACTGGAGAGCTGTTGTTTACCATGTCGAGCACTGTTGTTGTGCCGCCTTTGGCTGCGGCTCTTGAGCCTGAGTACCAGTCTTCTTTGTGTTTTTCAGAGAAGTCGCGGAAGTGGACATGGATGTCGATTGCGCCCGGGAGAATGAGGAGACCTGTGCAGTCTATTTCGTCGCCTGTGAGGTCTTTTTCTATTTTTACTATCTTTTGGCCAACTATTCCTATGTCTCTTTTTTTTAGTGTGTTGTTCGTGAATACTGTTGCGCCTTTTAGGATTTTCATGGGTATGTTATTGGGTTGAGAAGTATATAAAATATTTGTATTTGTGGTCTATTTCTTTTTTTGTTTGTTTTTTTTCTGTGGTTTTCTGGTTTTTTTCTTTGGTTTGTCCTGGATTTTCTTTTCTGGTTTGTTTTTGCTGTTGTATATTAGAATGAGAATAACTGCCAGTATTAGTGCGACGCCTGCGTAGTATGCGTTTGAGCTTTCATTTGACTTTTGAGGTTCTTCTGTTTTTGGTTGTGCTGTTTCGTGTCTGCTTTTTTTGCAGTTTTCGTCGGTGGTGTATACGCAGCCTTTTGGTTCCACGCATTTTGCTGTTGTGCATTCATCTGGTGATCTGCATTGAATTGATTCATGGACACATTCGTTATTTATGCATTTGTCTTCTGTGCAGATGAGTGTGTCGTCGCAGTCACTGTCGGTGGCGCATGAAATGCATTTGTGGTTTAATATTTGTTCGTCTTGTGCGCAGTTTAGTTTTTTGCAGTATGTGTCGCAGTATTCGAAGTCGAAGCATTCTGTGTCTTTTTCGCATTTTTGCGGTTCGTTGCATTTTTTGGATGCATATGCTCTGCAGAGGGGTGTTCTTATGTGAAAGATTTCAATGTTTTCGTTGATGAGCCATTTTAGTTTGTATTTTCCTTCTCCCATGTAGAAGGTTTCCAGTTTGTCCAGATAGTGGTTGTTCTTTTTTTGGCTGATTTCTATTGTGTATGCTTTCCCGGTTGTCATGCTGTATGTCATGTTTTTTTTGGGGTCAAGGTCGTATTTGCCTGTGTTTTTTGTCTCGAAGAATGCATAGAGTGTGTTGCCTTCTTTGTAGCATCTTGAGATGCTTATGGAGTATATTTCGCAGCTGAATA
>JAUVEK010000018.1 GCA_030594795.1 Candidatus Nanohalarchaeota archaeon
GGGGAGTTACCCTAGTTGTCACTACTCTTACAGTTTTAAGCAGCCCGTCACATTTGGATACTGCATCGTCTACGCCTTTGCTTTTCAGGAACTCAATGCAGTTTAGCTCTTTTTTTAGAAGTCTTGCACATGTTATTCTCGGCGTGTCATCCAGATTGTTTTTTGAGAGGAAGTTTACACACCTGCTGAGCCTTGCATCAGCGCTTACAAGCCGCAGTTTTCCTGCAGAAACGGTTTCCACATGAAGGTCTGAGCGGATTGTCCCATCTGAAAGGTCCGGCGCAAAAGCAGGTGGCGCCATACTCATGACAAATACAGCCACCATCAAAATTACAAATCCCCTGTTTAAATGTTTCATAATAACAACCCCCGATTAGCTAAAAGTATTACATATCTTATAGATATTTATAGTATATAAATGTTGCCCACAAAATAAGTTCTGATATCATGCACACTATCAAAGATTCTATACATCAGGATATAGAAGTGACTGATTTTGAAGTAGGGCTAATTGACAGCCCTGCTGTCCAGAGGCTGCGCCGCATAAGGCAGATGGGGTTTGCACATCTTGTGTACCCGTGTGCTACTCACTCGCGGTTTGAGCATTCGCTTGGTACAATGTATCTTGCAGGCGCGCTGTCAAGTAACCTGGGGTTTGATGAGAAGACAAGGGCTGAGCTGAAAATTGCCGGGCTTCTGCATGATGTTGGCCATTTTCCTTTTTCGCATAATTCTGAGGTAGATAATTACATCAAAGAGAAATTAAACCTCGACCATGTTGATATCAGCGCGAAACTCATCAAGATGTATTACAAGGATGCAATTGAGGATGCGGGGCTTAGCCAGAAAAATGTAGTTGATATGATACGCGGGAGGGGAAAATACGGCAGTATATTGTCGTCCGGCATAGATGTGGATAAGATGGATTACCTTGTGCGCGATGCATATTTTACCGGCACAGCCTACGGGCTGATAGACCTTTCGCGCCTTCTTTGCACAACAGGGTTCAAAAAGACGCTTGCGTTCCATATCAAGGGAATCCGCAATATTGAGGCAGTAATCATCAGCAGATTCATGATGTATTCCACGGTCTATTTTCATCGCACAATAAAAATTGCGGGGGCTATGTTTGGGCGCGCTGTCACAAAAGCGTTTGATGACGGCTCAATAGATGTGCATGAGTATATCCGCATGGATGATATTGATTTGATGTCCTGTTTGCGCAAAAACAGGTCTTATCTTGCTGAGTGCCTTGACAAGCGCAGACTGTACAAGCTTGGGTCATGTCTTTCTGTAAATGACCTTTCTGAGAGAGAAATTGCAAAATGTGCTGCATTAAAGAGCAGGGAGCTTCAGAGCATTGAGCAGGACATGGAAAAAAGGCTGGGTGTTTCCAAGGGTGCGCTTATAATAGATATAGGTCCCAAGAAAACACTGGAGCCGATAAAAATGATTGACGGGGCGAAACTGCTTAATCTGGAGGAGATTTCGGAGTTCTCAAGAAGCGTTATGAACCAGGAATGGCAGAACTGGAATATCCAGTTTCTTGCGCCACAGAAGTACCAGAGGAAGATTGGGGGCGCAAATAAGTTGTTTCTTGAGTATATTTGAGTATTGCGGCAAAGCTTTTTAATAATTTCGTGAATATATGATTACAGCGCACAAACAACAAAAATTCTGACTTAACAAAAGTCCCGTGGTGTAGTGGTAATCATTCTGGCCTTTGGAGCCGGAGACCCAGGTTCAAATCCTGGTGGGACTATAACTAATCAATTTCTATTTCTAAAGAATATTTGGGTATAAGGCGCAAATCAAGACACAATGCAAAGATATAAATACATCTCCCTATAAATAGGGATTATTAGCCCTGAAAATAGGGATGATGGATTGGAGATATGGTGGCTTGGTGGCGCACATGATTAAAAAGGAGTCAGATATACTGTATTGGTTTGCAAAAGGGGCGCAGAAAAGATATACATTTACTGAATTGCAAACAGTCTCAAAAAAGAAATCAAAAAGCTATGTTGCAGGAGTTCTTGATAAATCTGTTAAAGGCGGGATACTAAAACAAGAGCGCGTCGGGCATCTCCCGGTTTATTCCCTGAACCCTGCCTCAGTGAAAGCAAGAGTTTTTGCAGGATTTGTTCTTGAATATTATGGGTGGAACAAAAAACATATACCTTATGATGATTTGCAGAGGATAATGGAGAAAATTCCCTGTTCTGATTATGTTTTTATTATTACCGGGAGCTATGCCAGAGAAAAGCAGCACAAAGAGTCTGATATCGATATCGTTATTTTAATAGATGATCATGCCGAGCCGAAACGAGTGTATGCTGAACTGTCCCATTATTGCGGGCTTAATATCCCTGTGATACATCTATATGTATTCAGGCATAAGGAATTTATAGAAATGCTCTGTAGCAGGGAAGAAAATTATGGCAAAGAACTGGCTAAAAATAATTTAATCCTGACAGGCGGGCAGGTTTATGTTAAACTGGTTTGGGAGGCAATTCAAAATGGATACAATGGTTAGCACATACCTTCGAAGAGCAGAGAATGAGTTGATGATAGCTGAAAAGCTCAAAATATTAAGTGATGATGAAGAGGCAAAGGATTTTATGAAGATACCACAAAGAATAACTTTTTACAGCGCAGCAATATCCCACTCCTATTATTCGATTTTTTATTCAGCAAAAGCAATCCTTTTGACAAAAGACATCAGAACATCTTCTCCTGAAGTTCATAAGAAGACATTTGGGGCATTCGGGGAATATTTTGTCGATACAGGCATTCTTGACATGAAATTATTGGAAATTTACAGGAAAATGGTAATAAGAGCCGATGAACTTCTGGAAATATTCAGAGACGAGAAATGGAAAAGAGGTAATTTTACATACAATACAATCCCCCAGGCAAATAAGGACCCTGCTGAAGACTCACTCAAAAATGCAAACATATTTGTCTCAAATATAGAAAAAGTGATACAGACGATCTAATATTCCCCCTTGCAGGTTATTAGAGCGATAATTCAAAAATCAAAAAAAGACGATAAAAATGACATCTGAAAACGACTCACTGCTAATAGAGTTCTTGGGCGACACACCCTTAATTCGCATACTTGACTTTCTGATAGTTTTCAGGGAATATGACTACAATAAGCAGGACACAGCAAAAAACTCAAACGTATCATGGAACACACTTGACAAAACATGGAACAAGCTAATTCAATCATCAATTATAGTTCCAACAAGAAAAGTCGGGAAATCGCAGATGTTCAGGATAAACCAGAACAACATCGCAGTAAAAAAGCTGATTGAACTTCACAAATCACTAATGCTCGAATCAATTCAAAACATAGATTCTCACAATTGTGAGACCCCTGTATGCGCTGAAAATCCCCTAAAAGCATAATGCTATTAACCATACTGATATTAGTTGATCCTTATGGCAAAACCAATACAACCAACCGCTGCCCTGACAGGCAAAGATGCAGAGCGATTCTTGAGGCTGATGGTGGAAAAGCAGAACTCAAAAATCACTGCGAAAGAGATTGCATTAGCTGAAGAAATAAGGAATTTTAACATTCCCGTAAAATCACGGTGACTCCAGATATCTTTCTACATAACTGTCAAAACAATATCCTATAGCTTTATCTGTTAACAAAATTTAACACCTGTAAAATTATTTTAACAAAAGATTTGACGCGACGGTATTCACATCATAAAACCACATTACTAATAATTACTAATTTTCACTAACTATAACAAAATTAGTAGTTTTCATTCACATGAATAATCAACCATTTTCATTCTAAATGACAGATATGTGGTAAAATGTGTCATTCTGAATGAAAACATTTATAAAGAAAGAGTTACTAATATTCACTCATGGATTCACGCATATTAAAAGAAATAATCTTACAGCAAAAAAGAGAATTTGAAAGAAAAGAAGATTTTGTAAGAAGAGACATATTAGACAAAATAGAGGATTATCTCAAAATGCCGCATGCAATTGTAATTTCCGGATTGAGGCGTTCAGGAAAAAGCACATTGCTTAAGGAAATAAAGAACAATTTCTACAAAAATGAAATAGTATATTACTTTAATTTTGAGGATGAGCACCTTGTAAATTTCAATGTAGAGGATTTTAATCTGCTCTATGAAACATTTGTTGAACTTTTTGGAAAACACAAAATATTTTTCTTTGATGAAATCCAGAACATAAAAGGATGGGAATTATTTGTAAGAAAAATGTATGACAGGGGCTTCAAATTCATACTAACTGGCTCAAACTCATCTATGCTAAGCAGGGAGCTTGGAAGCAGACTCACAGGCAGATACATCAGCATTGAACTTCACCCGTTTTCATTCAAAGAATTTCTTTCATTTAAAAATATAAAGGTGCCTAAACACATTCTGACCGAAGATCGGGCCTTAATCAAAAATGCATTTAACAATTACCTCAAAAACGGCGGGATTCCCGAATATCTAATCTACAATAATAATGAACTTCTAAAGACATTATATGAAAACATACTGTATAGGGATATCCTTGTAAGGTATGGCCTGAATGACGAGAAATCACTAAAAGAGCTGGCACTTTACCTATTCTCAAATTACGGGACAGAAATAAGTTACAACAAATTAAAAGCAATGCTGAATGTAGGAAGTCTAAACACAGTCAAAAACTATGTTCACTATTTGGAGAACTCATACCTTATATTCACTATACCTAAGTATGAGTATTCAATAAAAAAACAGATATATTCACCTAAAAAAATATATGTTATTGATAATTCACTAATCAATTTAATCTCTTTTGGATTTTCACAAAATATAGGAAAAATATTAGAAAATTTAGTATTTATTGAACTAAAGAGAAGGAATAACGAAGTTTATTATCATAAAGATAAGCATGAGTGCGATTTCATCATAACTGAAAACATGAACATCCTCACAGCTATTCAGGTAACTCTGAATTTAAAAAACAATAAAGAAAGAGAATACAGTGGGTTACTTGAAGCACTGGATGCATATAAATTAAATACTGGATTAATACTAACAGAAAATGAAGATTATGAAGAAATTGTACAAAACAAAAAGATAGTAGTAAAGCCGATATGGAAATGGTTGCTGGAATGCTAAAAAATCAGTTCTTCTTGTATTTTTTTATGTAATCGCGCGCAAGATCGTTTACGATGTCCTTGAGTCCCAGGCCCAGTGCAATAGCAACTCCAAGCCCCAGAGAACCGATGAGCACTACAGTGATTGCGCTTATGAGGAATGTATCAATATTAATTATTGAAAGAGACATCACAACGCCGATAAGCACAACAAGAAAAAACAGGCCCTGGCCCATTATGCTTGAATAGATTTCCTTATCCCCGAAAATATCTTCCTTAACATAAATCCCGATAAAATAAGATAAAAGTAAGACTACAGATGCTACAATAATCGTTGGTATAAAACTGATGAAACTCTGGAGCTGAAGTGCAACAGCCCCAAGGCGCCCCAACTGGCTTATGGCTACATGCAAGACAATCAAAATCAAATACCATTTTATGACAGTTGCGACAACGGAACTAACTTTTAGGGGGATTTTTCCTTTTTCTTTGATATAGTTGTCTACTTTCAGTTTCTGGAGAGTTTTTCTTACAACGTATGCGAGAATGACAGCAATGATGTATCCTGCAATCAGTATGAATAGAGCATAAAACATATCCGCAGAATTATTTACAACAGCCTCTTTGATTCCATTGATAAGCACATTAACAGATTCAGCCATTCAACCACCTAACTATTACATTGCACTGAAATTATATATATGTTAGATGAATTTTATCAGGACAGTCAGATTGTATGGTTAACACTGTCAATAACAAGACAATTCTTCGTGCACTATAGCTTTATATGCACAAAAGTCCAGAAAATGACTAATGGGCGAAAGTGAAACTATATCATGGATAAAGAGTCAGTTGAATGCCGGATATAGCCGTTCCCGGATAAAAGAAATGCTGATGAATTCAGGCTATGAGCCTGAAAATGCGGAGAAAATCATGGACTTAGCTACTGCACATGAGTCTGGAAGTGGAACTTCTGCGCCAATTGCTGCCGGTCCTGATAGCGCGCATGAGCAAAAAAATGATGTTCGTGAAGAGTCGTGGATTAAGGTTGGGGGATATGCGGGGGTTAGCGTATTGATTGTTTCTGCTGTTGCCGGTTTGACTATGCTGTTTTTTGATAATTATAGATTGGTAGGTTCTGCGTTCTTAATTGTCCTTTTTGAGGCGTTTGTTATTGCAAACAGTAGCCTGAAGGCATCATTTAAAAAAATTGTTGGAAGTGCAGTTGTATCTTATTTTATTTTGTGGGGAGGATTAATGATTTTAATGCATTTTTTTATAAGCTATATCTTTAGTGTAAGTATTTTTGAAGTGTATTCACAAGTTTCACAAGTGTCTAATTTCACAGGAGGGTTTGAACTAAAGAACTATATTATTATGCTAATTATTGCCGCTATTTTAGGAATCGTAGTGTTGCAAATATTCACATTTATTATCTGGTTTGCTATGAAAAGACTAAAAATACCCAAGATAAATGTCTTAAAACCAATTGCTATTTTTGCAATATTGTACTTTGCTGCAATAGGCGTATATAGTTTCACAGGAGAAAAAATTGTGCATGAGTCGATTGAAGTTTACTGGTGTAATGGAAATAAAGGTGATATGTGCGATGCTGAGGATATGTATGAACTGGGTCTAAAAATGACAACAGGATATACATATGAGTCATACTTCACCAAGACTCCAAATACCCATAACCTGCTTTCAATGAATAAATACATGCTTGCGACGGGTCTGCTTTCAATGATAAATTTTGCATCCATTCACATGGAAGGTCTCTATATTGCAGAGTGTTTTGATGATATGGACCTCTATGATGTGTACTTCGATAATGTTGTCAAAAGGAGCAGCTTTAATCTTGATGAAATAAAGAATGTAAGAGGCAAGAATCCAGAGGAAGCTGTCTTACTATGTATCGATGGATATAACTCATATCTGGGCAACCTAGAAAAGATGGTTAATGAATATGATATTGATTATAGTGAAGGAGGCAAACGCAAACCTGACGAACAAATGTTTAGAAACAAAGAGCAGCATCTGGAATACATACAGAGGAAAATCGACATAAATAATGGGCTTAAGGAGAGCTACAAGAGCATTAAACTGAATATTGATGGTGATCTTGAAAATACTTATTATGCACGCAATACTCAAGATAGTGTTAAACAAAGTGTTGAAACTTGTATAAAGTTTTTTGATGATATTAGCGTCCGAGTAAAAATAACAGATGTCTCATTTGATGGTCTGGAAGGCTCTATAGCCAAAAAGATTGAGATTAGAGTGAAGAATGTGGGAGTGATTGAATATGAGCCAAAGGATATTCCGGTTTATGTAAACGGAATACCTGTTAGTGATGTGGAATGCACCTTTAAAGTGCTAAAAGTTGATGAAGAAAGGGTATGCTCGGGAACAATCAAAGATGATGAGTCGCTTCAAAAAGAAATAATTTTATCGCTGCCAGCCGGACCCCGTGCAACATATTTGTATGAAAAAGAGTGATAGAGCGGGCACAAATATTGTAGCTATGATCGTGTGTCATCGTAACTTTTTTTTGCTAAATCATAAACATCTTTTAAGGGGATGCCGTGCGCGTCTGCTATCTTTTTGCAGTCTTTGTATTCAGGGGAGAGCGTCATGATTTTGTTGCCTGATTTTCCTATTTTTATTGTGATTGCGCCGTATTTTGTTTTTACCTGCTTTTTTTCTGTGAAGAGTTTTTTTCTCATGCATTTGTATATTCTTATCCCGAAAGTTGTGGTTTCAGTGAAGATTATGTCTGTCAGTTTGCCTGTGGCTTCTTGTGCTGCTATTACTGTCAGTTTTATTGCAGGACGGTTGTCTTTCATGTGGATGTTTGTGAGGTATACGTCGAAGGCGCCATTTGTGAATAGTTTTTCTGTTATGTGACTGTAATATTCAGGGTTCATGTCGTCTATGTTGGTTTCGATTATGTTTACTGTGTCTTGTGCGTAGTTTTCTTTTGCATTGCCTATGAAGATCCTCAGGAGGTTTGGGTGGTCGAAATCGGATGTGCCTGCGCCGTATCCTATTTTTTCTATCTGCATTTCCGGCATTTCTGAGAATCTGGTGGTTATTGCTGTGATGATTGCGGCGCCTGTGGGGGTTACAAGTTCGCCTTTTGTGGGTGTTGAGTAAACAGGGATGCCTTTTAAGAGTTCCACTGTCGCAGGGGCAGGTATTGGTATTATGCCATGTGCGCATTTTACAAAGCCGGTGCCAAGAGGCAGAGGGGATGTGTAGATTTTTTCTATGTTTAGCTTTTTTAGGGCGATTAGCGAGCCTACGATGTCAAGTATTGAGTCTGTGGCGCCTACTTCGTGGAAGTGGACGCTGTTTATGTCAATGTTGTGGACTTTGCTTTCTGCTTTGGCTAGTTTTAGGAAGATTTTTTTCGAGGATTCTTTTATGTCTGAATCTAATTTGCTCTCGTCAATTATCCGGCAAATATCGTTCAGATGGCGATGGTTTTGCTTTTGTTTTACTGTGATGTTTAGTTTTGTGGCTGTGATGTGGTTTTTTTGCTGCTTTTTTGCTGTTATTTCATAACCTGAGATGTTTAGCTTTTTTAGTTCTTTTTTTAGGTCGTCTATGCTGAGACCGAGGTCTATCAGTGCGCCCAGGAGCATGTCGCCGCTGATGCCTGAAAAACAATCGAAGTATGCTGTTTTCATGTTCGTTACCTGTTTATTATTGATGCAAAATAGCCGGCGCCGAAGCCGTTATCTATGTTGACTACCACAACGCCGGGTGAGCAGCTGTTGAGCATTGTGAGGAGGGGGGCGATGCCTTTGAAGCTTGCGCCGTAGCCTACGCTTGTCGGTACTGCTATAACCGGCGCTGATGCGAGGCCGCCTACTATGCTTGCAAGGGCGCCTTCCATGCCGGCAACTACTATTATGACATTTGCATTGAAAATCTTTTCTTTGCTGTCGAGGAGGCGGTGGATGCCTGCCACTCCTATGTCATATACTTTTTCTACTTTGTTGCCCATTAGTTCTGCTGTTACAAATGCTTCTTCTGCTACAGGCATGTCAGATGTGCCGGCTGTGAGGATTAGTATCTTACCTTTTTTTGGTTTTGAGGTTTCTTTTTTTATTACGATGGTTTTTGCTGATTCATTGTATTTTGCGGCGCTGTAATGTTTTTTTACGGCATTGTATGTTTTTTTGTCTGCTTTTGTCGCGAGGATATTGTGGTTGTGTTTTGACATTGCTTCCAGGATTTTGAGGATTTGCGCAGTGGTTTTGCCCCTGCAGTATATGACTTCGGGGAATCCTTTTCTTATGGTTCTGTGAGTGTCTATTTTTGCGAAGTCCAGATCCTCGTAGGGCATGGATTTCAGTTTGTCGAGGACTTCTTTCATTTTGATTTTTCCTTCTTTAAAGTCTTTTAGTATTTTTTCTACCATTTTACTTCACTGAAGCGGAGTTTTTTGAATTCCTGTATTATTTTTTCCGGGTTGTTGTTGATTAGTGGGACGTATTTTTTTTCTGTTTCGATTTTTGCTGCGTTGTCTTTGTATCTTACATGTAAATCTTTTATCCCGAAGTTTCTTATAATGTTCTCAGCTTTTTCGATTTTTTTGAGTTTCTCTTCTGTTATTTCTTCGCCTTCGCTTATTCTTGTTGCAAGGCAGGAGTATGAGGGTTTGTCGTGGGTTTTTAGGTTCATTTTCTTGGAGAGGTGCCTTATGTCTCTTTTTGTCAGTTTTACGTCTTTTAGAGGTGTTTTTATTTTTAGTTCTTCTACCGCTTTTATGCCAGGTCTTGAGGTTTTTGTGTCGTCGAAATTTGTCCCGTCGAGGATGTTTTCTATTTTGTGTTTTTCTGCGAGTTTTTTTAGTTCTTTGTATATTTCTTTTTTGCAGAAGTAGCAGCGGTTTCCCGAGTTTTTGCGGATTTTTTCAGTTATTTCTTTTTTTATTATGATGTGTTTTATTCCTATTTCTTTTGCGAGGTCTTTTGCCTCTTTTAGCTCTTTTTCGGGGAGCAGAGACGATGACACTGTTACTGCGATTGCTTTGTTTTTCAGGGTATTGTGGGATATTTTTGCCAAGAAGGCGCTGTCTGTGCCGCCGGAGTAGGCGATGAGGGCGCTTTGCATTTGTTTCAGGTTTGCTTTCAGGTTTTTTAGTTTGGTTGTCGGGGTTTGATGCATGTGTTTTAGTGGTGTTGGAATTAATATATATGTGTAGGTTTTTGGTGATTTGTTGGATTGGATACATCACTATAATCTATATCATGATGCTTACCAGAAACGGCGCCACTGATGAAAGCAGCCAGTAGTTGAATATGAGTGTGGTTGCGATGTAGGTGAGCTGGTTTGCGATACAGATGCGGTATGTCAATGCAATCATGACAAATCTTGCAATTATGTATATTGCGACACACGTCATTCCTGTTATGAGCAGGGATGTGGCGGGAATGATTGAGAGCGACATTATTATCCATACTGGGATGAAGCCGTAGATTGGTGTGAAGTAATATTCTATTCTTTCTGTCTGCTTTAAAAATGAGCCCAAGGTTGATGATATTATTCCTGTGAGTATGCCAAGGGTTGGATTGTATGCTATTGAGATGAGTATTGAAAAAAAGAGGCAGAAGTCAACGCCAATCAGGAGAGGGAAATATTTCTGCGACATTTTCGATATTGCGCCAATTGATATGAATACCAGCATGAAGAACTGGTGCTTGAAGAATAGAAGCGAGAGTGGAGTCACAAGCAGCAGGACCAGTAATATTGTCGTGCGCGAGTTATTGTGTGTAAGGCTGGACATATGTCTGGCTGCAGATGTCTTTGGGATGGAAAGATTTACAGGATTGTGCGATTTTGTGATTTTTTTTGTTATGTGTTTTGCATATTCTATGTGAGTTTTTCTCGGGCGGCCTGTGTAGATTAAGGGGTTGTTGTAGTTTATCTGCGTGTTTCCTTTTGATGCAATTGATTTTTTGTTCAGTATCAGGTCGTCTACAATCAGGTTTATCAGCTTTGAAAACATGTGGCTCCTCTTGTATTGTATTCTCTTATCTTTGCGGCTATGGTATCCCATGGGTCTTTCAGGATGTTTGCGCATATTGCATCCGGCATGAATGCGCAGGGTGTTATGTCGCCATTAGGGCTTACAGATATTGTTTTTGTGCCTGCGGAACAGTTTTTTTCGCAGTCGTAGATTGATATTTTTATGTCTTTTTCTTTTGATTTCAAATGGTTCAGGGTTTTCAGGACTGCATTTTGCTGCTCTGTTTTGAGTTGGAGATATGAGGCTTTTGCGCGCCCCTGCGGCTTCAGGGTTTCAATTGCCCAGCGCCGTATGTTGTTTTGTTTGAGGTATTTGTATACCTCCATGATATGTTCGTGGTTTATCTGCGTTATGGTTGTTGAGATGCCGAGGGGTATTTTGTAGTTCAGGCAGTGTAAGATGCCTTTTTGGGTTTTTTTGTATGCGTCTTTGCCGCGAAGGCGGTCATGGAGCTCTTTTGGGCCGTCAAGGCTTATCATGAGATTTGTTAGCCTGATATGGCTTAGTGCTTTTGCTGTGCTTTTGCGGATTAGGGTGCCGTTTGATACTATTCCTGTATTTGTCTTTTTTGCAGAGTATGAGAGGATCTCTGTGATGTCGTGTCTTGTGAACGGCTCCCCGCCTGAAATTGTTATGTGGGTGATGTTGTTTTTGCAGAGGATGTCTATTATGGATTTTATTTTGGCTGCCGGGAGGTCTTTTGCCTGTATATTGCCGGGTGAGTTTGAGTAACAATGAAGGCATTCCAGGTTGCAGTTTGATGTGACGCGCAGTGTCGAGAACATGAAAATGGATTTGGGGCTGAAAATATATAAAGAGGAAAGAGGTTGAACAAAAATATGATTTTTTCTTTGTTTTTGGACTAGTGCGTTAGATATTTAAATTTTCAAAACAAGCAATTCTGAGGTGGTACATATAGCTGATCAAGATATAAATATTTCTTTAGAGCCGTCTGGAAAGATTGAAGAGGCTTTCAGGGTGTCTGAGCTTCAGAGAGATATTCTTAAAGAGCATTATGAAGAGTTTCAAAATAATTATCCTGGAGAACACATCATCATAGATGGTGGACTTGTTATTGGACATTCAGGAGATGCAGAAGAAGCATGTGAAATTTTTCGACATTATAGAGATTCTAAATTTATAGGAAATACAACTAAAAGTGAAATGGATTGTTTATTTATGGCGTATGTTAGGGATCCAAATAGTAGCTATATACTTCCTATACTTGCAGGCTAATCATCATATATGTTTTTAAAGGTTGCGGTGCATTATTTTGTTTATATTTGGTGTTCAATCGTTTGATTTTATGGTTTAACGATGACTGGGCCGGCTTGGGTTGCCTTTTGCGCTCTCTTGCGGGCCCAGATCGGGAGCGTCAGGCGGGAAATCATTGCGTTTTCTGTGTTTTTTGACTCCCTACATCTAAAATAAAGTGGAGGTGTCGCTTATGGCACGAATGTATTCGCGCAAGCGGGGCGTATCGGGATCCAGCAAGCCGCTTGTCAAGGAAGTACCCAAGTGGGTGGAATATAAGAAAGATGAAATAGAAAAGCTTGTCATTAAACTGAGAAAACAGGAATGTTCTCCTGCGATGATTGGGACTATTCTAAGGGACCAGTATGGTATCCCGTCAGTGAAGCAAATCACAGATAAGAAGATTATTGAGATTCTGAAGGAAAACAAGATGGATTCAAAATTGCCTGAAGATATGCTGAATCTGGTTAAGAAGGCTGTGAATGTTTCTGAGCATATGAAAACTAATAGGAAGGATGTTCACAGCATGAGAGGGCTTTTGCTGAGCGAAGCCAAAATCAGGAGACTTGCGAAGTATTATAAGAAGAAAAAGGTACTTCCTGCTGATTGGACGTATAACAGGGAAAGGGCTAAGTTGCTTGTGCAGTAGTTTTGCATTCGTTGGCTGTTGTATTGGTTTATAGGATATGTCAGGTGCTGTGAGTAATGCAGTTGCCCCTATGACTATAACCTATATAAGATTTTGTACTTATAGTATACAGTGTCGCTTATTCTGGGGGATGATGCAAAAAATGCAGTGTTGCTGAGGTGCGATAGACTTGAGCTCAATGGATGCGAAAAGGAAGGTGCAGGCGCTTGCTGATATGGCTGCTTACGTGGCAAAAGCGATTGAAAAGGAGAGAGGGCATATTAAAGTTGTGAGCCATTTTGACTGTGACGGCATCTGCGCGGGCGCGATTATCTATAAGACTCTGAAGTACCTTGACAAGGATTTTGATATCAGTTTTGTGAAGCAACTTGGAAAAGATGAAATAGTCGAACTTTCGCATGAGAAGAATTCTATGCTGATTCTTTGCGATGTCGGCTCCGGGCAGCTTGATATGATTAAGCACTATATCTCAAAGATACCTGTTGTTGTGCTGGACCATCACCCGCCGCAAGACTGCGCGTGGGATAAATTATACCATCTTAACCCGTATTTTGCAAGTATAGACGGCGCCAATGAAATAAGCGGCGCAGGAGTGACTTATGTGCTTGCAAGGAGCCTGTCAGTTCAGTCAAAGAAATTGATTGATCTTGCTATAGTCGGTGCCTGCGGGGATGTACAATATCAAAATGGTGAGTTTTCGGGGGTTAACAGGCTTCTTTTAGAGGATGCTGAATACAGCGGAGCCATCAGGTGCGAAAAGGGTCTGAAGCTGTTTGGAAGGTATACTAAACCAATCCACAAGGCAATAGAGTACTCAACAGATCCTTTTATCCCGGACGTTTCAGGGAATGAATCAGCTGCTGTGCAGTTTCTTTCTGAGCTCGGGATTGCTGTCGTGGACAGGAAAGGGAAATGGAGGCGACTGTGTGATTTATCAAAGGAGGAAGAAAAAAAGCTTGCGACGGTGCTTGTTCTTGAAAACATCTCCGAGGGAGGTACAGCAGGTGACCTTATAGGCACGATTTATGTGCTTAAAAACAACTATGACATCAGGGAGTTTTCAAGTGTGCTTAATGCATGCGGAAGGCTTGAGAAACCTGCTGAAGGGCTCAGGATATGTATCGGAGCAGGTGAGAATATTGATAAGATACTTCATGAGTATCGCAAAAAGATTGCTACTGCTGTCTTTTGGGCTAAAAAGAACAGGGCGAGTTTTGTTGTCACTAAAAGTGCGACTTATGTTCTTGCAGGCGGGAATATTGATGAGAATATTATTGGTACTGTGGTTTCGATTCTTCTGAAAAAAGATATTAAGACAGAGGTTGTGGTCGGTTTTGGAAATGCGGGCAGAGAATGGGTCAAAGTTTCAACAAGAGCTAAACCAAAAGCGGACGGCGTGGATCTGGGGGCTGTCATCAGGAAAGTTGTTGTGAAGCTTGGGGGCGAAAGTGAAGGGGGAGGCCACGCTAATGCTGCAGGGGCTAAGATTCCAAAAGGGTCTGAGATGAAGTTTGTCGAGTTTGCAGAGGAGATTCTTTGATTATCAGTACCAAGATTTATAAAATTAATCTTTAATATTTAGTCAGTAATCATAGAAATGCGCAAACATGCGGTTATAATTCCAGATTTTTGGAGTTTTTGATTGCATATAAAGTATGACCCGGCAATCGAAAAGCTTAGGATTCTCCAATTATCACCAATATCCTATGATTTTTGTGCATATAAAGTATGACCCGGCAATCAAAAAGCTTAGGATTCTCCAATTATCACCAATATCCTATGATTTTTGTGCACATAAAGTATGACCCGGCAATCGAAAAGCTTAGGATTCCCCAATTATCACCAATATCCTATGATTTTTGAAGTATTGACTAAAACAGAAGGTGTTTTTTATCGCTGAAACGACTACAGACAGGAGAGCAGGCAAAGTAAAGAAGGACACATGGTCCAAGAAAAAGTGGTATGCTATAATGTCGCCTGAGTTTCTTGGAGGCAAGGAGATTGCAGATACCCTGGCGTTGAAAGAGAAAGATGTTATTGGCAGGAGTATTGTTCTTCCCCTGAGTGAGTTGACTGGTAATTTCAGGGATTTTAAGGTTAAAGTCAACTTAAGAATCAATAGTGTAAAAGGAAATGAAGCGCATACAGAGTATGTTGGCCAGGAGTTGCTCAGGGACCAGATTTTGAGGGTTATCAGGAGATGGTCATCAAGAATTGATTCTATTGACGATATCACGCTGAAGGATTCAGCAAAGTTCAGGATTAAGAGTTTGACTGTAAGTGCGCGAAGGATAAATACTTCAACAAAGGATGAGATACGCCACGCTGTTTCTGCCGGCATAAAGGAATACGTGAGCGCAAGAACAACAGAACAGGTTGTTAATGATATTAATTGTTCAAAGCTCCAGAAGACGATTGCGGGTAATGTGAAGAAGATTTATCCTATTAGGACCGTTGAAATCAGGATGATCCAGAAGATTTAGGGTTTTTTTCTATAGTT
>JAUVEK010000028.1 GCA_030594795.1 Candidatus Nanohalarchaeota archaeon
GGGGATTTTTGTTTGTGATTTAGATGGATGCGTCAAAATGATAGAATTTGAAAAACTAAAATATCCGCCTGCCGGGAAAATAATAGAAGCAAATGGCTCAACCCTCAGTGTTCCGGATAATCCGGTCATTCCCTATATTGAAGGTGACGGGATAGGGCCTGATGTTATGGCAGCGGCGCTCTCTGTAATAGACGCATCTGTCAAAAAGGCTTATGATGGTAAAAAGAAGATTGCCTGGTTCAGTATACTTGCAGGAGAAAAAGCGCACAAAAAATACAACAACTACCTCCCAAAAGATACCACAAAAGCAATAGAGCACTTCAGGGTCGCCCTGAAAGGCCCTCTCACAACGCCTGTGGGAAAAGGTTTCAGGAGCCTCAACGTATCTCTTCGCCAGAAACTTAACCTGTACTCATGCGTAAGGCCGGTACGCTATTTTAGAGGTGTTCCAAGCCCCCTAATGCACCCTGAAAAATTAAACGTCGTGATATTTCGCGAAAACACTGAAGATGTTTATGCAGGTTATGAATGGGAAAAGGGGACAGAAGAATCAAAACAACTAATCAGTTACCTGAACAGCACCTACAACACAAAAATCAGGCAGGATTCAGGAATCGGGATAAAGCCGATTAGTGAAACCGCATCAAAGCGCCTTGTGCGTGCAGCAATCATTTATGCAATCCGGAACAAAAGAACGTCTGTAACGCTTGTACACAAGGGAAACATCATGAAATACACAGAAGGCGCATTCAAAAACTGGGGATATGAAGTTGCAAAAGAGGAATTCTCCAACCAGACAATAACCGAGGCTGAGATCAATAATGGCATTTCGCCTGATGGCAAAATTATCATCAAAGATAGGATTGCAGATTCCATGTTCCAGCAGGTCCTTTTGAGGCCTGGTGAATATGATGTCATAGCTACGACAAACCTTAACGGCGATTACCTTTCAGATGCATGCGCAGCGCAGGTCGGCGGGCTCGGTCTTGCACCGGGCGCGAATATCGGGGACAACATTGCGATTTTTGAGGCAACGCATGGCACAGCACCGAAATACGCTGGCATGGACAAAGTCAATCCAGGCTCATTAATACTCTCAGGTACAATGATGCTAAACTACATAGGATGGAGCAAGGCAGCGAACCTGACAGAAAGAGCGCTTGAAGAAACCATAGCGCAGAAAAAAGTAACCTATGACCTTGCAAGACAGATGGATGGCGCAAAAGAACTTAAGTGCAGTGAGTTTGGAAGCGCAGTCATTGAAAACATGTAGAATCTGTGAATTTCTGGACTATTCCAGAAAAAAGTATATAAACCTGTTCATTCATTTTAATACACGATGTCATTAATTGAAAAAATACTTGGCAAACTTGCAGATATTCAAAGCAGGCATTACAAAATCATGTTCGTAATTACGCTCATAGTCACCATGATTCTCGCATCAGGACTGACAAAATTAGAGATACAGACAGACATTAACAAAGAAATGCCCCAGGACCTGCCGGTATTCAAACTGGGAAACAAAATATCAGACATCTTCGGGGGACAGGACATCATACTTGTGCTCGTCCGCCTTGACCCTGAGTCAAACATACAATCAGCACCAAAAGACATTCGCGACCCAAGAGTCATCCAGTCCCTGGTAGACCTTGAAGATTTACTTGCCGATGAATCTTCAATTGATAATATTCAGTCAATAGGCACAATATTTGATGCAATGGACGAGGGGGTCCCATCCACACTAGATGATGTCAGGACAAACCTTTCAGACATACCTGACTCAGCAATGTTCTTCAACAAAGACTATACAGCAACACTACTGTATGCATACACAAGTGTCGGCAGTTCAGAAGAAAAAACAATGGCTGTAACGGACAGCATAAACGATTACATTGAACAGGTATCAAAACCACCAGGCATAAAACTGTCTGTAACAGGCATTCTTCCAATGAGGATTGTAATTCTCGACCTTCTTGTGCATGACGCAGGCTTCACAATCATGGTTGCTGCATTGATAATACTCGGTCTTCTCATAATCATGCAGGGTTCATTCAGCAAAGCCATACTGGTATTCATACCACTTTCCATGGGCCTTATATGGACAATAGGTGCAATGGGCTGGCTCAACATACCCATTTCAATAGCAACTGTCGGTCTTGGCGCAATGATACTCGGACTCGGTGTAGAATACGGAGTTTTTATCGTGGCAAGATACAATGAAGAAAGAGATAAAGGCATAACACAAAGAGAATCACTTCTTGCAACAGTTCCGTCAGTCGGTTATGCAATATTTGGCTCAGCCACAACAACAATGGCAGGATTTCTTGCCCTTCTGGCATCCACAATGCCCATGATGCAGCATCTTGGATTTTCCCTTGCACTTGGCATCTTTTTCAGTATGACAGCAGCAGTTGTCGCAAACCCGCCGCTCATACTGATTGGAGAAAAACTCAGTTACAATAGGACCCACAAAAAGCACAGGAAATACACACAAAAATTGGAAAAACACAAAAGAAGAACATGGCGATAAAATGCATAAAAAGCTAATAAAGATACACGCGGATTTTGTAAGCTATCATCCTTTTATTGTACTTTTATTAATGCTTGTAGTCTCGTATTTTGCATTCAGTTTAGCATCTTCGATTGAAATGGAAAGTGCGGGCTATGAAGACCTTCTGCCGGAAGATATTGAAGTAATAAGTGCAATGAACTACGTAAGAGAAGAATTCGGCGGTGCAGACAGTGTGCTGATAGTACTTGAATCATCTCCAGGAAACACAAATTCAAATGAAATCCGCGACGTCAGGGACCCAAGACTCCTTGAATACATGAGTCTCTTGCAGGAGCGCGCAATACTTGTAGACAACGTAGTAAGCGCAAGCAGTGCATCAGACATCCTCAAAAGCCTCAATAACGGTCATCTCCCGAAATCACTAAACACAGCAAAAAACCTCTCCATACAAACCCCCCGCCTTCAAACCTACATCAGCAGCGATTACTCAATAGCCCTCATAAGATTAAGGATAACAGACATAACAGACACAAAAGAAATTGAAGAGCTTGAAAAAGACCTGAATAATGCCATAAACGAAATCTCCCGCCCGCCGGGTATTTCAGTAAAACTCTCGGGAGAAAAAATCCAGATGTCTGTACTGACACGCCTCATCCAGCCGGACATGCAAAAGACATCCCGTATATCATTGATTGCCATACTTGTAATTCTCTTTTTTCTATTCAGATCAATAAAGCACGGCATAATCCCGCTTATGACAATAATTCTTGGTGTGCTGTGGTCAATGGGATTCATGGGATTTATCGGCATGAACCTGAGTTCAATGACTTCAGGTGTAATTGCAATGATAATGGGTATTGGCATTGATTTTGGCATCCAGACAGTAACGCGCTTCAGGCAGGAAATTGCAGACAATGTTCCTAAAAGAGCAATGAGCATAACATTATCAAATGTATTCATGCCCATGGCAACAACCACGCTTGCTGCACTGATAGGATTCAGGGCAATGTCCCTTGGAGAACTGACCATCATGTCAGACCTTGGAACAATCATGAGTTATGGTGTAGCTGCATGTTTCCTTGCAGCAGTAACAGTAATACCTGCACTGCTTGTAATATTCGAGTTTGGAAACAATAAAAATAATAAAGGAGTTGATTAACATGAAAAATAATATAAGATACAAAAAAACAGGACTAATAGGATTTATATTGATGCTTGCGCTATACGGAGCAACCGCATCAGCCATAGGCTCGCAGCTAGACATCACATTAATGCGCACAGATCCTGACCCCGTATCCGCAGGAACATACTTTGATATAATCCTAAAACTCGAAAATATAGGCACAAAAGAAGCAAAGAATGTATCTGTCACAATCCTGCTAGAATATCCGTTTTCGCTCGGTCCCGGGGAAGATGCAAAAAAAGATTACGGCACTCTTGAGATAATGTCTCCTATCACAATGCGCTACACATTGTATGTGGATAAGAACGCTATTGACGGCCTAAACAAACTGGCAGTAGCATATACCACTCGAAGCGGGATGAAAGTTACAGAAGACATTGCAATAGACATAGAAAGCAAAAAAATCAACTTGTACCTGGGCGGTCTTGAGACAGACCCTACAAAACTGACATCAGACACAGACAGCGCAAAGCTTACAGTTGAGATACAGAATGTAGGTGAGGCAGATGCGCAGATGGTTTCATCAGAACTTATACTGCCTGATGGCTTCAGTCCTTCTACAAGTTACTCAGACAGGTACATGCTCGGGACAATCAGCTGTGACTCAAGCAAAAGTGCGGTCTATTACATTGACATAGACAAATCTGTGCAAGAGGGACTTTATCCTGCAAAAATATTTTTGAGATATAAAGACAGCACAGGCTCGCGCTCAGAATATAAAGAAAAAACACTTGAACTTGATATTCCTGTGATGGGAAGACCGGATTTTGAGATAACTAGTGTTTCGACAAGTCCTTTGAAGATTGCACCAGGTGATGAGAATGTTGAGCTGAAACTGAAAATCAAAAATACCGGTTCCAAGAAAGGGGAAAGCGTATCTGTCAGAATATTTAAAAAGTCAGAACAGCCGGTTGATTTTGATGAAAAGTCAGATTATATCGGAACCCTGGATGTAGGTGAGGAAGGGTATGGTGTATTAAAATTGAGCGTTGATGAGAGTGCTGCGCTCAAAACGTATCTGCTTGACGCAGAAATAAGAACAGTATATGAAAACAGTGTCCTTGTTTATGGCCGTACTGTTCCGCTGAGCGTATCTTTTGTAAGAGAAGAAATCCCGATACACGAGAAATACCAGCAGTATTATCTACCTGTTGCCGGTCTTGTGGTGCTGTATCTCTTGTGGCGCTATATGCTGCCATTTGTGATGCACAGGATATCTTCGACCAATAAGAAAGACAGACAAAAAATAAAACACCATGTTGAAAATAGTGATGAATTACTCTGAACATTAAAACAAAGGCGATTATTATGGACATATCTTTTATTGTTCCGACATTAAATGAAGAGAAATATATTGAAAACTGCCTCAAAGCTATAAAAAACCAGGAAACATCTTACACATACGAAATAATAGTCGTTGACGGATACAGCACAGACAGAACCGTAGAAATCGCACAAAGATACGCGGACAAAATCATCTTTTCGAAAGTAAGGTCTGTCGCGGTCCAGCGCAACATGGGGGCTAAAAGCTCACGCAGTAAATACTTTGCATTCATAGATGCAGATACACAGATATGCACAGATTACATTGAAACAGTCATCCTGCACCTCGAAAACGGCTATTTAGGTGTGTCTTTAGGATTTGAATTTGAGAAAAAGAAGTTAGAATTATTGTTTGCTGAAAAAGTGACAAATAGCTATTATCATGCAAGAAGCTTGCTTGGCGAAGCAACACTGCCGGGTTTTAACATCTCTATCTCAAAAAATGTATTTACAGAACTTGGAGGATTCAGGAACATTATATTAGAAGATGTTGATATTTCAAGGACATTAAATAAGATTGGGCCAACAAAATACATTACCTCAAAAAAAGTGGTCACATCACCACGCAAACTCGATAAAATGGGTGTGCTTGGGACCTTGAGGTATTATGTTGAACTTGACCTGAGCAAAAGTTCGCGTATTGAGCCAGTTAAAAATCTTCTTAAGCACAAAAAATATATACATATCAGGTGAAATTTATGCCGAAAATAGATTCGTACAGAAAAAGAATAAAGAAATATAAAAACAAGGTCATTGAACAAACCATAGTCAAAGATATTTTTGGAAAATCCAGAGAACTAATGGGATCAGCGAAAGAAATACAGAAATATATCCGCAAACTACCTGAAAATGAAAGAAAAAGAATTACCAGTCATATTGAGAACACCAGATATCGCTATAAGACAATTGAAAGGCTGTTTATAAAAAAAGAAAAAAGAAAAGCAGTTGACAACCTTTTCTTCTCATTTGACGAGCTGCCTATATTTGGCAAAGAATACTGGTTCATGAAATTCACATCAGACACCGGCTCAAAAACCCAGCTTCTTTTCATGTTCGGAAGAAGTGCAGGGGATATGGAAATCAATGGCAAATACCTTGAAAACAAAAAACTAAGCCATGACAAATACCATGGCTATGTGGTAAGCTGGGCTTATGATGATAAGCAAAATAATATAATAAATGACTTAAGCACAATAAAAATATCAAAAAATTCAATCTATGTCAATAATAAATCTGTTTCTGCATGTTTCAGTGGAAGTTTCCCAAAATACAACCTGAATATTTCAAAAAATGACAAAAGCATTTGCAGCCTGAAAATAACTGAGCCAAAAAACCAGGCATTGAATTTCGAAATTAATGAGAACTATAAGGCATTTTTTGGGTATGAACTTGTAAACCTATATTTCGATTTTGAAGGCACATTGTTTAAAAAAGAGTTCCACGGCAAGTGCTATGTTCAAAAAGTTGTGCTAGTAGGACCATTCCTGCCCTGGAAATGGGGAAGAATAGTATTTAAAAATGGCTCAATATTAACCGGTTTTATCCCTAATCTGGAAATTTTAGGTTTGAAATACCAGATTAATTTAAATTCCTATTATTATGACTCTGTATCAAAGAAAACCTACCATTACACAAATGTGAGGATTTATGCCTTCCCGTCCCCGGATGGCTGCATAAGATGGATTATTACAGGCAACAATGCCAATAAGAACAATCTCTATATATGCATGAAAAGTTACAGCCATGAGACATTTACATTCAAAAAATGGAGCAATTTCACTTATATTGAATATCTCGTTGATGTCATTGATTTTAGTCTGGCTCTTGATGGAAAGAATATTAGCCTGAAAGATGTCGGCGGGGGAATCGGAATGGTAGAAGATACCGGTGGATATGTATTTTAGATAAGCAAAACATTTTTGATTGTCTATAAAGTATGACCCGACAATCAAAAAGCTTGAAAATACTCACATTGAACCAATATTTTCATGATTTTCGATTCTTAGATATTATAAGAAATCCAAAAATATGTAAAACATCTATATGCTGAGGTGTAAAAAATGGAAAAAAAAGATGATAGAAACATTCTGAATCTGATTGACTCAAAAATCGCAAAGGGGATACTGCCAATAGCTCTCCTGCAGATAATAAAAGTAAAAGCGCCTGTACATGCCTATGACATTGTAAAGGTGATCCATCGGGGCTTTCAGGAATATAAACAGGAAGTCTGTGATGATTCAGAAACTGGTTTCGAGATTAGCAGGGCGCTGATATATTCGACACTGCAGAAACTTGAAGACGATGACTTTGTGAAAACATCATGGGTAAATCAGGACCAGTCAGGGACACCAAGCAAGAAAAACTATGAACTAACAAGAAATGGTGCTCTTTTTTTGAAACACGCAAAAAAAAGAATAACCGATGTAGTAGGTCTCATCTTCGAATATCACGGCGACTCAAAATATAACCTTGCGCGCCTGCGCAAATACCACACATCCGGCAATTAAGACAAAACCCATATTTAAAAAGAAAAAAACCTGAGAATAAATCTAAGTCTCAATAAGATGAGGAGATTGCATGGAAAACGAAACAAAACTTTATGAAGAAGGGCTGGAAGAATACCCGAAATCAGATATAATTCTTGGCAACATGTTAAAGTAAAAGATAGCAAAGAGAAAAAGAATCTTTTTGAATCTCTGTGATTAAGCGCTCACATACGGGATATTAGACCCACTCGGGAATAAAAACAAACCTACAATTCCAGCTTAAACTGCGGAACCTC
This sequence comes from Candidatus Nanohalarchaeota archaeon, assembly GCA_030594795.1. GTDB lineage: Archaea > EX4484-52 > EX4484-52 > EX4484-52 > B79-G9 > B79-G9. The sequence goes on from JAUVEK010000028.1 coordinate 7,801, forward strand.
AACAACACCTTTCCTGTCAGTAACCTCCCCAACCACCTTGCATGAAAGCTTCCACTTCCTCAAAACACCAAGAATATCATCGCACGCATCCGCCTTGCAGACAATCACAAAGCCCATGCCCATATTAAACGTCCGAAACATCTCATCAACAGGCACATTGCCTGACCTCTGGATTTCAGCAAAAATCGGCGGCGCATCCATCACATCACCCAGCCTGAACCCGACGTTACCATTCAGCCGCTTCAGGTTCAAAAGCCCACCGCCGGTAACATGGCAAAGGCCAACAACAGAATCAAAATGCTTTGAAAGAACATCAAGCACCGGCTTAACGTAAATCTTCGTCGGCACAAGCATCTCATCAGCAACACCTGCACCCCACGGCAGCTTATCAGTTATCTTATACTTCCCAAGTATCACTTTCCTTGCAAGGGAATAGCCGTTGCTGTGTATCCCCGACGACGCTATCCCAATAACCTTATCGCCTGCCCGGACCTTATCGCCAAGAACAACCTTCTCCTTATCAACAATGCCGACACAGGTCCCCGCAAGGTCAAAACCCATGCCTCCAACACCTGTAATGACACCCTTCAAAGAAGCAGTCTCACCTCCGATAACAGCAACGCTCGCATCATTAGCACCGTCGCGGATACCCTTTGCAATACCCACAGCAACACTATCATCAACCTTCTCAACCGCAAGATAATCAACAAGCGCAACCGGCTCAGCCCCCACGCAGATAATGTCATTCACATTCATGGCAACCATATCAATACCGACAGTATCAAACTTTCGCGCCATCTGCGCAACAAGCACCTTGGTCCCGACCCCGTCAGTAGCCATTACGATATATTTGTCTCCCATTTCTATGAAGTTGGCGAAATGCCCTATCTGCGATTTTACCTCACCAGTCTTTCCTCTCCGGTTTGCAAAAGTGCCTGATATAACAGACACTATTGACTCAACTGCTTTCTCTTCTTTTTTGATGTCAACACCGGATTCAGCATACGTTGCAGGTTTCATGTGGATGCGCCCCTTTGGTTTTTTCTGGATATTCTATGGTGTATAAATTTATTAAATAGATGGATGCGCTCAGCAGGCTTTTTAGGGGTAGACATTGCTTGTTGCCTCTGTATAGTGAATCTGTATATTATATAATATCTGCTGTGCAAATTATTTTGTTTGCAATTAGCTGCAGACTAACATGTAAACACCTTTGGCGGATATATAAATATTATTTTTTTGTATATATCTGCATATGTTAATCAGAGACTAATGAACTTGTCAACAGGGTTGAATAGGGTTGTAAAGTAAGCTATGAGGAGAGGTCGGTAATTATGAGATTTGATAAAGTTTTTGTTATTGCAGTTCTTTTATTGTGTTTTTTCGTGCCTGAAAGTCTGGCTCTGACAGTCAACACAGAAAAAATAGATTATGTTATTGGAGACACTATCAATGTGGACGGAACCGCAGGCTACACGGCAGGAAATGTAAATATCAGTGTCTATAATTCCACAGACAACCTGATGTCTTCTTCAGTCGTGAATACCACTGGCGGGACAACGAATTATTTCTCATGCTCAATCCTGATAAACAGCAATTACACTCCTGGAGATTATTATCTTTCAATAGACGATGGCACAGGAACAGTCACTTCTGCCCTCAGCGTTGTTTCAGAATTACTCTATTTAAAGGCCCATCTCATTAGGAACCCATCTGTAAAACTCGTCGACACGACATATTTAGTGACTGGAACCAACAACTACAGCAGCGATTTTTCAGATATTCTTAACCTGTCCATTTCCGGGACTTTGCATTACGGCAATATCTCCAACCTGACAGGTGATGGAAAGAATTATTCTTTTGTCCTTGTTGATGAGAAAGCCAGTGGCATTTATGACATGGTCTATATAGACAAAAACGGGAATTTTACAGGCATATGGAAAACAAGGCATGTTGGTGAAAAAATAAGCGCCGACATTAATTATACTATTGCTGACATAGAGTTCTCAACTGGAAACAAAATGCTTCTTGCGCCGCCCATAGAAGACGATTCGTATTCTGCCGGCGAAACAGTTCATCTGCTTGTCTGGGCAAAGAACGAAACTCACATGAAAGGAGGAGTGAATATAACCATCTCCGTAGTTGACAAGAGCGACGATATAAAAAGCTCAACAACCAATCAGACAAATTCAGATGGTTATCTAGTCGCAAACTTCACAGCCCCTGCAGATGTTGGTGTATATTTCGTAAAAGTGAATGATATGCCGAGAGAAGTATTCACAGTTGAGACATTCAAACTGGTAGGAAAGATAACTGACCTGAGCGGGAATCCAATGTTCAGCTTTTCCGAGAATCCGAAACTGAAAGTTGTTGCAAAGGTCAAAGATGCTTCCGGAAATTTAATAGACAACGCATCAGTATCTGCCGTGATTCTTTCTCCCGGTGGCAGTACTATGCCACAAGGGACATTGACTTTTGATAACAATACCAATGATTATATGAAAGAGGTTGACTTGAGCAGTGTATCCGCAAACGGGGAATACAAGGTGACAATAACTGCAGTACACAACAGCAACATCCAAGAGTTTGTGACAAGTTTCGCAATAGAATCTATAAAGCTGGATGTCATGGCAATCAACCCCCTGTTTATAGAAGATGCAGAAGGACCTGAAGCAATGGTAGATGCTTTTGCACCCGGAGCAAATATCTCCCTTATGATTATGCTGTCTAACGCCTCTTCAGGAAACATAATGGAATGCGGTCCTGAAGAGATGGGACTGATAGATATTGATAATAAATCAACAGTAGTTGACGAGTGCAATACAAGCGTGACACTGGTTAGCCTGAGAGATGAAAAAGGAACTGAACTCAATCTTTCAACACTCAATTATAAGATAATGAATCTTTCGAGTGCCGTCCAACTGCTTGCCGTCGGTGATGATGAAGGTCCTGAAGATGAAATGTTAAGACAATGCATGATCATCTTTGAGGCACCAAACAAGACTGGCGTCTACAGAGCAGAAGTAAAACTTAAGCACCCTGTTGGTGAAAAGAAAGCAGTTTCGACTTTTTCACTCCAGAGAATTTATGCCACAGCAAACCCTGTTGATTTCAAAGGTGACGACTTCTGGTTCTATGCACCCAATTCATCGATAAAGATCAAGATAAAAGTTACTGATTTGCTTACAAGAGGCGATGTTCCCGGGGAGAATATAACTGATGCAAAGATTATCGAGATGTACAAGGTCTGGCCTGCATTTGCCGATGTTCTTGAGAATGAAAGTTACAACCCTAACGCAAGCGCAGCAAATGGCACAATTACCTTCATGTCACCTGACTCTGAGGGATTCTTCATGTTCAAATTCAAATTCAAGGCAGACGTGGGCGGCACAGAGGAATACGGTACAGGCAACGGGTTCTTTATGCTGAAGAAATATATGATCTGGGGCGAGCCATCCGGCTGCGAGCCCGGGCAGGCATGCATTACCGCGCATGGGGAGCCTATAAAGCTGACCATCAATGTTGTCGATATTGAAAAAGGAAGCATGATGGATCTCGGAAAAAGCGGATTATCATGCAGTGACAATGACAATGACGGGCTGCCTGACTGTGACGGTCTGGAAGTCAACGTTGATGAAATATGGAATGAGCAGCTGATGAAAAGGATGGAAAACGGAACAAATTATGATGTAAACACGACAAGCATACGGAGTTCCACTGCAAACCTTGTAATATCTCCCCTGGATATGCCGACAGGATGGTACCATGTAGATTTGGTCCTGACAGACCCTGTTACAAGCGACACTTATTTCGGTTGGGCATGGTTCGAGATAAGGAACTTCTGGGTTGACGTCATGACTATAGAAGCAGATGACGAAGGAAATCTCAGCGCCGGCTGGGAAAGAGGAAACACATACGGCGTGGGAGACAGTGTCCTTTTCACAGCAATGGCATTTGACCCGAAAAACAAAACAGAGTATGGTCCGAAATTACTGGAAATCTCGACTGTTTCTCTCGAAAGCCTAAGCATGATGAGGCACAACGGCCCTCCTGTTACTTTGGAAAGCGGCACAGACTATACATATACTATAAGCAACAAAGATGTTTCAATGCCGTGGGGACCTCCCGAAGCAGAACCCGAACAGATGCAAGTAGTAAATCTGACATTGCTGGTGGATAAGACAGGAGAATACATGGCCAATATCCGGGTAACTACGACAGAGGGGGATTCAGATATTGGAGGTATGTGGTTTGATGTATCCAAGTTTATGGTTAAGATGACCCACAATGGCGGCGAAGAAGAATGGTGCACAACCTTCTCTCCGACGCAGGTTGTAGAAATAAATATCACCGCATCTGATTTTGATGAAAATCCAGTCAACTTAACCGAAAACGCAACAAAAATACGGACATTCTGGAGTGAGAAGGGCATGCATCCTATAAAGCCCCCCGCGAATTCAACAACTGTCACCTGCGCAGGCAACAAGTGCACACTGACAGCGAACCTTTCAATGATTCTTTCAGGCAAAGGCAAATATGATCTGGAGATGGACATAGTTGACATAAACGGAAACAAAAAACATTCTTCAATCTTCTTCGAGACCAGAGGCAT
>JAUVEK010000123.1 GCA_030594795.1 Candidatus Nanohalarchaeota archaeon
AATAGCTGTGCTTTTTTCAAAAGAGAAAAGTTCGCTGCAGGTCTCCGACGTTGCAAGGAAGCTTGCAATTTCCAAATCAAGAGCAAGCGAATGCCTGAGAGAACTTGAAAAAAGCGGCCTCCTAAAGAGCAGGACCATCGGAAGAAGCATAGTCTACGAACTCTCTCCCACAAAATTGGCAGGAGTTATCGTCAGGGCACTGAACCAGGATGAAAAACTGCTCAAAGAAATTGAAAACAGGCTCAAAAAAGAGCTGGCAAAACTTAATCCCGTAAGCATAGCAAGATTCGGCTCAAGCGTAACAGCACTGAAACCCGAAAGTGATATAGACATAATAGCATTGCTAAAAGAAAACACATCAAAAGATGAGATATATGATATTTCAGCAAAACTAAGCGAAGAATTTGGAATTCATATATCCATTATGGCAATGAATGTTGAAGAATTTAAGAAAAAGGCAAGAAGTGGCGAAGAATTCGCCTTAAAAGTTGCTGCCACGCATATACTCATATACGGCGAAAATATGGAGGGCATTATATGGCAAAAGAAATAAGAAAAGACGAAGCTGTGAAATTCCTGAAGAAATCCGAAGAATTTTATTCATCAGCACTCGAAAACTACCAAAAGCGAAGGCTCAACGCATGCCTTTTTGACTCATCACAGGCAATAATTTTAGCCAATGATGCCTTTTGCATTTTCAGTATCGGAAAAAGAGCAAGTAAAGATCATAGAGAAGCCATAATGCTCCATGTTGAGGCATCTGGAAGCAAAGAAAACAAAAAAGAAGTCGTGGCAGAAGCTTTGGAAAAGAGAGGCGAGTTTGGGTACACAGAAAAAGAAACAAATGAAAGAGATGCGAATCTGCTTTTGATTCGCGCAAGAAGATTTCTGGACTGGACGAAATCAAAGTTTGGATAAATAACTGATTGCTCTTTGTGGGCACGACTCGCGCATCCCGGTTGCATTCACCCTCTCCCCAAAAAGCCAGGCAGCCGGAACACTCACTTCCTTAACGACACTCAAAAGCACTCACCAAAACAGGAAAAATCATCATGCCCTTTTTGACTATAACCTTTATATACCAACTCAGGTATAATTCTATATATTCTATTCAAAAAAAGTTATCAGATAAAGCACACCAAACCAGGTACTTATTCTGGTAAACCAAAAAACCGGAAGTGGTAGCATGAAATTTTACGCCATCGGCGGATACAATGAAGTCGGAAAGAACATGAGCGCAGTCGAGATAGACGGCGAGGTAGTCATACTCGACATGGGAATATACCTTGACAAGATAATCACCCTTGAAGAAGAAGACAGGAAAATATCCACAAAAGACATGATACACATCGGCGCCCTCCCCGACGACCACATGCTCGAAAACAAAAAAGTGGTGGCAATAGTGCTCTCCCACGGCCACCTTGACCACATCGCCGCGGTCCCGAGAATGGCAGAAAGATACAAATGCCCGATAATCGCAACACCCTATGCATGCGAGATACTGAAAACCCTCCTGAAAGACGCCGGCGTAGGATACATGATAAAAAGCCTCTTCCCCCTGTCATCAGGAGAAACAGCATCCATCTCAGCGAACTTTGAAGTTGAATACGTGCACATGACACACAGCATACCCCACACAGCAATGATTGCCCTCCACACAAAAGAAGGCATCATAGCTTACCTGAACGACTACAAGCTTGACAACAACCCGACACTCGGTGAAAAGCCGGACTACAAGCGCATCAGGCAGCTCGGGAAAGAAGGCGTAAAACTTCTTGTATCAGAATGCGTAAGAGTTGCCGACGAGGCAAGAACCCCCCCGGAATACGTTGCAAAAGTACTCGTAAACGACGCTATTGACCGCGCCTACGAAGAGAACACAGCAGTATTCATCACCACATTCGCATCCCACATAGCAAGAATCAGGACAATCATAGAGGCAAACAAGCAAAGAAGAGAAATAATAATGCTCGGCAGGGCATTTGGAAACTACCTTACGCCTGCAAGCGACCTTGGCCTGATAAACCTGAACAGCACAAAAATATACAGCAGGCCAAAAGCAGTCGCAAAAGCACTCTCAACATTCAAGTCCAACCCCGAAAACTACCTGGTGCTCGCGACAGGCAACCAGGGCGAGCCGAACGCCGTCCTCTCAAGAATGGCAAGAAAAGAATACGAATTCAAATTCAGGAAAGAAGACCAGGTCATCTTTTCATCAGAAGTCATACCCAACCCCCTCAACAGGGCAAACAGGTACACACTTGAGCAGGCTCTTCGCGAGGAAGGAGTAAGAATGCTCCACCACGTGCACGTATCCGGCCACGCGCGAAGGGAAGACCACAGGGACATACTAAGAATGCTAAGCCCCCAGTATGTATTCCCAAACCACGGCGAAACAGAGCGCCTCGCAAGCTACGCCGCACTCGCCATGGACGAGGGATACAAAATGGGAGACACAGTAAAGATACTATACAATGGCGCCGCAGTAGAACTGTAAACTTCAATGGCACACGACAAAACAGATATATACCTGTTACCGATATTCAACATAAACACAGAAAAACTGCACCATAACAGCCCTGTTCAACCCCCGCAGCAATGTGATGAAAAAATGAAAACTACAATAACCATACTCGGACTCGCTTTACTCATCATCTTAACAATGCCTGGCCTGTCCAGTTCCGTGGCAGAAAATCCAACAAACTGGGAAGACAACTTTACAGACGAAACAGGAATATCCCACAAGGAAAACATAACAGTAGCCAATGGAGATGTTAAATTACAGAACATTCCTTGGTGGGACTATAATTGGACCTACAGAAAAGCAATAAACATATCCAACACAGCAGGGAACCAGACAGACTACCAGGTGAAAATAGGGCTGAACTCCTCAAACGTCGGCTTGAACTGGAACTGGACAAATGATGGGAATGATGCAAGATTCACTTATTACAACACAACCAGCGGAACGAAGACTGAAACGGATTATTGGATAGAATCCTGGGACTCAACAGCGAACACTTCAATAATCTGGGTCAAGGTGCCTTTCCTTGAAAACAACACAGACACGACAATCTACATGTACTACGGCAACCTCTTGGCAAGTTCCGCGAGCAACATAACGAATACCTTTGAGTTCTTTGATGATTTTCCGGGGAATAGTCTGGACACCAGTAAATGGGATACTAGTGGCGGGGTTTCTGTAGCTGATTCAAAATTAGAACTAAGCACAGGCGGATCGGAATGGGTAAAATCAAAACAAAACTTTGCATCGGGTAATTACCGTGTAGATGTAAGGATTACTTCTCATAATACCTATGTGAGATTTAGAATGGGATTTTTCAACAACCGTTATAAGTTTGATGATGGAGGCCCGGTGTGGTGGGCATTTGAAGTAGATGGTTCAAAAGTAGATATTTGGGGATACGATGTTCCGGCAAATGGTTTAGTAGGAGTAACATCCTTAATAGTCAATGAAAAAACAAGATTAGAAGCTCCAACTAACAGTCATGAGATAAGTCAGTATTCAACAAATTTGAATGGTGTTTATTTACAGACTTGGGAATGTACACTAAAGATAGATTGGGTTCTCGTCCGCAAATATGCTTCCCCTGAACCAACTGCAACAATGGG
>JAUVEK010000035.1 GCA_030594795.1 Candidatus Nanohalarchaeota archaeon
TGATATCAGGCAGGAATCAAGGCTGGATCCGGATGCAATAGACGACATGACAATAGAGGAGATTAAACAGCTTATGATAGAAAAGAGAGATGCACAGCCAATACTCCATTGTTTTTACCTGCTACCGTTTATTGCATTTATTGGATTATTAGTTGGAACTGTAGTTTATTATATTATGTCTGATAAAGTGATTCAACAGGAACAAATGTTGAAGAAGAACACTAAAATAATCCTGAATTTCCTGACGCGCCAGGAAAGGAAAGTTATTGAGACACTTATGGAAAATGGCGGTAAAGTGCAACAGTATGAATTATCTCATCTTCCTAACCTGAACAAAGTCAAGACCCATAGAATCCTGCTGGCTCTTGAGCAGAAAGGGGTTATACATAAAGAAAAACTTGGGAAGATAAATAAGATTGTACTGAATAAAGAGTTATATGACGTATTAAGATAAAACGGAACTCTCCCTTAATGTATTAACTAAAAGAGGCTTCGTCTTTGATGTCATAAAAATCATAGATTTTTAGATGCCAAGAACTTCTTTCTGAGCATTCCTAATTTCCTCCGCTACGCTACGAAAACTTCTTTTATCCCTGATGTTAATTCCAACCAAACCCTGCTCGCGCAGAAACAAAAGTTATTTAAATAGTCTAAATATACCATAATAACGATGAAACAAAAATATTTTTCAATTACCGGAACTATCATCATATTAGCAGCAATCCTCATCAGCGGATGCGCCCAGCAGCAAGCAGAAAATCTCAAAATAGGAGACATAATACAAAACCCTTCATCTTACCAGGGAAAAACAGTAACAATTGACTGCAAATATGGCGGATGGATTTATGGCGGGGACATCCCTGTATGTAACAGAGGGCCGCAAGTAACCAGAAGCGACTACTGTGTATATGATGAAACCGGCTGCATCTATACATCTGGAGCTAAAATAGTGAGCTTGGAACCAGAAACCAACAAACTCGACCCTGCATCAGAAGAAAGTGTTGGCACCGGGTTGACCATAAAAGGAACTGTCAGAATCAGTGACAAAAACATCCCATACATCGGAAAATAATTCTTCACAAAAAATCCATGTCCCCGAGAGACTCTATTGCGCCCTTCTGCTCATTTAGCATTCCAAAGAACGTATCAAGTTCGCGGTCATTGAGGCTGTCAAGAGTATTTCTTATACCCAGCCCCAACTCTATCTTTGGCATCAGCTTTTGTTTCCATTTGTCATCATAGTGTTTTTTTAAGAATTCTCCTGTAAAGTCGTCTTTGTCAAACGCATAGCTTATTGCTTTTGCAGCGATATCCACACAGATCATCCCGTATATTATGCCTCCGCCGGAGAATGGCTTTACCTGCGCCGCTGCATCGCCGACAAGAAGTACGCGCTCAGCCGCACTTTGCTGCTTTCCGAAACATATCGGGTGCGCATGAAAGCCGGATAATTTAAGATTAAACTTTTTTAGGAACCTCCTGAAATATTCAAGATGATTGTGGCGAATATCTGTTGCAAGCCCGAATTCCGTGCGATTTCCTCTCGGTATCTTCCATGCAAAAAAGCCGGGAGCTGTGCCCGGGCTGTAGTACAGCTCAACCAGCGGCGATGTATTTTTCATGGGGTAATATGACAGTATCCCGTTGACATATCTCAGGTCGCCTCTTAGGCTGAATACCTGCCGGACCATGCTTGCTGCACCATCTGCACCCACAATAAGCTTTGCTGCTATTTCTTTGGGGCCTTTGGGAGTGTCAATACACGCTCTGATACTGTCATCTGCGCGCACATGCGAAATAAGACGCGCACCAAAGAACGTATGTGCGCCTGAATCTGCCGCTTTTTTTAAAATGAACCTGTCGAACTTCAGGCGGTCTACCACCAATGCTTCGGGCTTGCCTTTTCTTACTTCAAAATCGCAGCTTTTCGTATGAAATATCGCCCCTTCAACCACGTTTTCTATCATATCATCCTCAAGGTCAAAGTACTTCGTGATCCTCCTGCTAAACAGCCCGGAACATGCCTGCTTTCCTATTGTCGTCTTTTTGTCAGCAAGCGCTACTTTCAGGCCGAAGGAGCTTAGTTTACAGGCAAGAGACGAACCAATTGGCCCTGCACCAATGATCAAGACATCAAAGTTCATAAACAATAGATTGCAGCAAATATTAAAGAAACTTGCGAACGCGGCATTCTGCGGATTGCTGCCAGTGTGCCACAGAAAATAATAAATACATCCGATGCCAATAATATGTTATGACAGACACAATGACAATTGCAATTGTCTCATTCATCCTGGGAGCTGTCTTTATCGAAGTTGCGCGGGTATACATAAAAAGACCAAAAGGGTATGTGAGAATAAAGCACGAGGGACTCGGTGAAACAGAGATATCAGGGGGAAGGGCGACCCAGGGACGCGAAAGCGCGCCTGCATTACGCTCAAAATTTGACAATCTTTTCAATAATAAATCAGACAGGGAACCACCAAAAGTTGACCTCGCGGACGTGGAAAAATCATTCCAGCCAGATCCAAAGCCTGAAGCGCAGGAAGCCCCGGCCGGGCTCCAGAACAGATACCTGGACCTGTCCCACATCGCATCTGATACCCCTACAGGAGAAACAACGCCTGCACAGCAGCAACCGCAATACACCCCATATTCACAGAATGTCCAAAGTGTGGCGAACCCGCAAATAACGCCTGCCACAGGTTACACACCACCGATGCCGCCGCCTGCAGCACAGGCCCAGACACCGCCAGTCACGCCGCCCGTGGGTGAGCCAAAAGCAGCAAAAGATGAAAAAGGGCAGGAATGGAAGCCGATGGGTTTTTTCGATGACTAGTATAATATACTAAACTATCGAAAACTATATATACAATAGAAATCAATATAGGTTATCTTTACAAGGGATTGAGAGGCTCTTTTTCTAAAAAGAGAGTCCCGTTGGGACGATAAAACAAAATGAAGCACTAGTGTAATCTATCGCAATATATAGTGCTCCACATGCATAACAAGAGGGAAGGGTGAATGGCAATGGATTTAAACCAACTCAGGGAAATGAAGAGGCAGATGGCTACAAGAGGCAACTGGAAAGAAGTTAAGAGAATAAATAAAATGATGGAGTTTCATATAATGTAGATATTAATAGATCCGAACGGCGCGGGCTGCATAACGTTTATGGCGCCTGCGCATTCTCCACATCTACTCATTCTGCGCATTGCATTGTTAAATATAAACAGCAGGTCTCTCTTTTGTCTCCGGATAAAACATTTATAAAACCTTGCATCAAAAAAGATGTCTATTGTGATGATAATGGAAAAGATAATGGATTATATCGTAGACAATCCCAAAAAGATGTTGATGGTCTCGTTACTGCTATTAGCTGCATGCATACTTTTTTTGGGCTGCAAATACACACAGACCGGCGAATTTGTCGAGCGCAGCATAGACTTCAAGTCAGGAACGCAGGCTGCAATTGAATACAGGGGCGATGTTGACGTAGCGGAAGCTGCAAGGCTTGTACATGATAAATATGGTACAACAGCAAGAGTGAGAATACTAACAGGTATGACAAAAACACTCGTCATAGAAACAGACAAAGAAGTAACCAAAGAGGATATCAAAGAGATAACAGGCGCCCTGAACATCGACGTTACAGGGCAAAGCACGCAGTCAATCGGCGCAGCACTCGGCGAGGCATTCTGGAAGCAGGCACTCAGCGCGATTGCAGTTGCATTCCTTGCGATGGCTATTGTGGTTTTTATCACTTTTCGAAGCCCTGTTCCTTCACTTGCAGTAATACTTGCAGGTGTTTCAGACATAGTGGCGGCGCTCGTGGGCATGAACCTTCTTAACATCCAGCTGAGCATGGGTACACTTGCCGGCCTTTTGATACTCATGGGTTACTCGATAGATACAGACATCCTTCTCTCGACACGGGTCATCAAACGAAGAGGAGAAGGCACCCTGAATGAGCGCATAAAATCATCAATGAAAACAGGGATAACCATGTCAGTTACATCAATTATCGCTATGTTGGTACTGTTCCTGGTATCAAGCTCTCCTGCACTTGATGATATCGCCCTTGTAATAATGATGGGCCTTTTGGCAGACATACCATTCACATGGCTGCAGAATGTCGGGATACTCAGAATACACATGGAGCGTATGAGCAAATGATAAATATAAAACGGCTGCTGAAAGAACCGAGGATAATAATCGTAATGATATTGATACTTGTTGCACTCGTAGCCATACGGCCATACCCCCAGTTAAATGAGAAAGGAACAATGTCCCTTGAGACGAATATCAAGCAGGGCATAGACATGAAAGGGGGAGCAAGGGCACTGATTCACCTGATGGATTCCACAGACGATAATCTCAGAAAGACTATAGTCGTGCTTGAGCGGAGAATCGATTCTTATGGTGTCAAGGAAAAACTCATACGCCCTGTGGAGGTTGAGGGAGAATGGTATGTGCAGCTGGAAATGGCAGGTTCTGATGAAGAAGAATTAAGAGACCTCATAGAGCGCCAGGGCAAGTTCGAGGCCACAATAGACAGGAACATCAGCCTCCTGAATAATACTGCTGCATTCAACATCAATAAAAAGCCCTATGAGATGGAATACCTGCCAGACAGGGATGCAATAAAGATAGGTGATGATGTACTCGAAATCGATGATACTATTGAAGTTGAGGGAATAATAGTCAAATATATAAATAAGACAGCAGACGATGTGGTAACATTAAGGTCTTATGTGATAACCGGTGAGGATATAAAGCAGGTATTTAATGATGCGCAGCATACAGGCATATCCGGAACAGGAAGCAACTGGAAATTTGAGTTCTCAATAACGATTTCGCGGGAAGCCGCAGACCGGTTCGCGAAAGTTACAAGCGACCTTACAAAAGACTTTTCAGGCACCAGAACATACTTGTCAAGTGACATTGACTTATACCTTGACGATGAACTTGTTGATTCACTGAAGATTTCCTCTGACCTGCAGGGCAAAGCCCAGCCGGACATACAGATAAGCGGCCCGGGTGATTCAAGGGACGATGCATGGATAAACATGAACAAGCTGCAGTCAATACTTGAATCCGGTGCACTGCCGACTGAAATTGAGATTGTCCAGATGAATACAATCTCACCTTCTTTAGGGGAGCAGTTCATACGCACCGCGATAATGGCAATACTTTTCTCAATAATCGCAGTCAGTATTGTGGTGTATTTCAGGTACAGGGACCCGAGAATTGTGATACCGATGATATTGACGTCGTGCGTGGAAGTATTTTTGATATTCGGGGCTGCGGCATTGATTCAATGGACTATTGATTTTGCAGCGATTGCAGGCATAATTGCAGCCATCGGAAGCGGGGTGGATGACCAGATAATCATTACAGATGAAAGCGAGAAGAGAAAAGATGAACTCAGCCTTAAGCGCAAGCTTAAGCGCGCGTTCTTTATCATCTTCGCATCAGCAGCCACAACCATAGCTGTGATGGTCCCGCTCCTGACAGTCGGCGGAGGCGGAGTGGCAGGATTTGCACTCACGACCATGGGCGGCGTGATTATCGGTGTGTTTGTGACAAGGCCGGCATTCGCAAAAGTGATTGAGCATATCCGTCGGTAAATGGTGTTTCTGTATGATACATTTTGTGACAGGGGGCGCTGGTTTTATAGGGAGCAATTTATGTGACAGGCTGCTTGAGAACAGGAAAGATAAAGTAATTGTCTATGACAATTTCTCGAGCGGCAGGCGTGAGTTCCTAGATGACGTTAAGGATAATGTGAACCTGAAAATAATTAAGGGGGATCTTCTTGATGCCCGAAAGATTGAGAGGGTGATGAAAGGTGCGGATGTTGTCTGGCATCTTGCGGCGAATCCTGATGTGAGGGTCGGCGCGCATGATACGAATGTGCATATTGAGCAGAATGTGATGGCTACTTATAATGTTGTCGAGGCTATGCGCAAAAACAATATAAAACGCATTGCATTTACATCAACTTCCACCATTTACGGTGAAGCAAAAAAAATCCCGACACAGGAAGACTACGGTCCATGTATTCCTATATCACTCTACGGCGCATCAAAGCTTGCAGCGGAGGCGCTTATCAGCTCATATTGCCACACATTTGATATGTCTGCGGTGATATACCGCTTCGCAAACTGCGTCGGCAAAAGAAGCACACACGGAGTTATCTTTGATTTTGTGAACAAGCTTAACAAAAATCCGCGCGAGCTTGAGATACTTGGCGACGGCAGGCAGAATAAATCTTATTTTCTTGTGGAGAATTGTGTTGATGCAATGATTCATACTGCTCAGTTGCAGAAGGATAGGGTTGAGATATATAATGTTGGCTCAGCTGATATGATTACGGTTACGGAACTTGCAGATATTGTCGTCTCTGAACTTGGCCTGAAAAATGTAACGTTTAAGTATACCGGCGGCGTGGACGGGGGGCGCGGCTGGAAGGGCGATGTGAAGACAATGCAGCTTTCTGTTGAGAAGCTTGCTGCTTCAGGATATAAGCTGAGGTATGATTCGAGGGGAGCTGTGAGGGAGACAGTGCGCTGCATGCGTATTGATATAAGCTAAAAAGCTTAGTAAGCCGATAAGCCGTAAGCTGAAAAAAGCGCACCAACTGTTAAACCTTATTTACATCATTAATTTCATTTTCTTCTCAAAAATCATGGGATATTGGGGAATATTTAGGAATCCCAAGCTTTTTGATTGTCAGTACATACTTTATAAACAATCAAAAACAGCAAGGTCTCTGAAATTTATTGATTTTATATGGTTATTTGCTAAATAAATTTAACTTTTTCTTAATAATTACTGTTATTTAATAAAAAGATTTAAATAGTTTAATAATAATTATTAAAATATGGTAACAGAATATGATGTATTTGCAGAATTAATGGAAAAAAAGACAAAAATAGCGCAGTTAGCGGAAAACCTAAACCAGAACTACGCAAATATCTATGCAAGAATAGAATCGCTAAGAAACGAAAAATTAATCATTAAAGAAGAGAAGTATTATTCTATCAACATACATAACAAGAAAACTGTGCTGTTGGTCAAAATAATTGACTATTGTAATTCTCACAACATGAACTGCAACTTTTTCCTGAGTAAAAAAATGTCTGCAATATTAGAGGTATGTCTTAACAAAGAGACCTTATCAATAGATGATTTTGGTCAATTCAACAAAACTACCCTTAAAAAATATTTAGACCGGTTGATCCAATATAATTTCATAATAATAAAAACAAGAAAACCATTTACTTTTTCCATTTTGAAAGAACATTTTTTTACAGACATTGTCTGCTTTTTTGGAGGGGAAGTAAAGCTAAAAGAAAGGCTTCCTGAAGATGACATATTTGAGAAAATTGAAAAGGAATTAAAAAAGTACAAGCAAAAATCAAAAAAACAGAGTAAATTTTATATAAAAAATATAGAAGAGGAATTAAAATTTGATTTTATTCACTCAACAACTTATCTTGAAGGCAACACTCTTACTTTGGAAGAAACAATAAAATTTCTAAAACACAATATTCAGCCAAAAAAAGATTTTGATGATTTGCTGGAAGTCAAAAACATGAACGTTGCAATTGATTACCTGTTTGAAAACCTGGAAAAACCGTTGACTCTTGATTGGATACTGAATTTGCACAGGATAGTAATGCAGGGTCTGCATGAATATAACGGGAAATTGAGAAATGGTCAGGTAAGAATTCTTGGAAACCCTGATTTTAAGGTATGCGATTACAGGATATTGAAACCTGTGTTGGAAGAATTTATCGTTAATTTCAACAAAAAATTTAAAAAATGCAAAACACAGAAAGACAGTTTGATTTTATCCGGCTGGGTTCACAATGAATTTCAATGCATACATCCTTTCTTTGACGGAAACAGCAGAACAACAAGAATTTTGATGAATTACTGCCTGCTTAATTTTGGATTCCCTTTGATAAATATATATGAAGTGAGCAAAGATGAATATTTATCACTTACAAAATTATCCAGAAAAAGAGATGACAGAAAATTCATTGCGTTTTTAAGCAGAATTATTCTGGACAATCTTATTAAACTCAATGAGTTGTTATGACATATGCCTGGCTTTTATTGCGCGATGGAAGGCTGACCCGAATGATGTCTCGAAAGAAGAGGTTGAGGAAGCGCGAGGGATATGGTTCGATGGCGGAAACTATGGTGTTGAGTGATTTGGAGTAGATGTTTTCATATACTCTGGTGAAGATGTGCGCTGTACTCCCGGATGCCTACTCTTTTGTGAGAATGAGGATTGCTTCTGCAATATCACCGCTGGTTTCTTTGAGGGCGTCTTCTGCTTCATCTTTGCTGCAGTTTGTCTGGTCCATTACCATCTGGATGTCATCGTCTGTGAATTTCGGTGCGTCTTCGTCAATATTGCGCTCGCTTATTTCACCGGATATCTGGTATGAGTCCTGCCCCATCATGTTGACTTTCTGGACAGCGGGGTTTGAGATTATTATCTCTTTGTCTGCGCACCTGATGATGACTTCATCAGCTTCGATGTTCTCGTTCTTGATGCCCATCTGCCTCATCATCTTTTCCATCTGCCGGGGGTTCATTTTTGGAATCATGGTTATCACTTTTATATGAGGTAAATAATTATAAAAACTTAACTTATTGTCAGTTCCACTGCTTAAGGACGGCGTTCACATATACGCCGGGAATAGGTGTCGGGGCAGTTATGGTGTAACTGTGGATTATCGTGTTGCCAGGGGGGGTTGAGCCAAGAGAGAATGACTCTTCAGGTATTGATTGGGACAGCACTATTTCTTCTATGACTTTGGAGACATCTTTCGCATCATCAACAGTGTACCTTTTTGCGCCGGTCCCGCCCGAAAGCATGTCCATGAATTCTATGAGTTTCTGCTCCCCGGCTCTGGCGGTCAGTTATTTTTTTGGAATAATTAACACCGGCAGTTGACTGGTAAGTTGTCCATACCAGAAAAACCGCTACACATCTCAGCGCAACAAGCGCAATAGTAGATGTACTATAACCCTGCTTCATAAGATTAATTCTGTTCCTGCTCAGGTATATAGTTTCTGTCACGCATCGCGTATGGTTGATTCTGCATGTACGGTACTTAATATAAAGAACAGATCTGTAAATTAGACCATGATTGAATACATAGCCTATGCACTGGCCGGCATTCTTGCAGGAAGCGTGACCGGCCTTATACCGGGGCTTCATATAAATACCATAGCGCTAATTGCCCTTGGACTCTTCTATACATATTCATTTGACCCGGTAAACCTGTCAATATTTATACTTTCAATGGGGATAACGCATTCTTTTATGGACTTCATACCGTCAATATATCTTGGCGCCCCCAGTTCAGATACTGTTCTCTCTATCCAGCCCGGGCACAAGATGCTCCTTTCTGGCCGCGGCTTTGAGGCAGTTGCACTGTCAGTTGCCGGGGGCATATTCGGGATATTTTTCGTGATGATCCTGCTTGCGGTACTGTTCTGCATAATCCCGCTTGTGTACACCCGTATCCGGTCATTCATACCTTTTCTTTTGATAATAGTGCAGGGATACATGATCATTATAGAGAAGAACAAGTCTGGTGCGGTACTTGTCTGTTCCCTTTCTGCACTATACGGCATAGTCCTTATGAACACACATATTATCAGCCAAAGGTATACATTATTTGTTATGCTGACAAGCCTTTTTGGTATCAGCTCGTTGATATTGAGCTACGCGACGACAAATAAGCTGCCGCACCAAAAGCCGCATTTCAAAATCAAATTAAACCAGACGCTGTCGGGTTCGTTTGTTGGCTTTGTCGGCGGGCTTGTCGCAGGAACACTCCCGGGACTCGGAAGTTCGCAGTCAGCCATACTCGTGCAAAAGTTCGGCCGCATGAAGAGCCGGAAAAAATACATAACAAGTCTCGGGACCATAAATACAATAGACATACTGATATCGGTATTCTCTCTCTATATGATAGGCAAGGCAAGAAGCGGGAGCGCAATCGTGATACAGGAAGTGCTTGAGGCCATTACCCTGGACAACATATACCTTTTTTTGGGCATAGCTCTCTTCTCAACAGGCATAGCATCGCTGCTTACCCTGAAAATCGGGAAAGTGTCAGCAGCGCACATCCATAAGATAAATTACAAGAAGATGGTGCTTACGATTATCCTGTTTCTAGCGCTTCTTACATTCATGTACACCGGCTTTGCAGGGCTTTTGATATGCGCCACAGGAATCGCCATCGGCGTGCTCCCAAACCTTCTTGGCACAAAAAAGAGCTTGCTGATGACATGCCTGATAGCGCCAACCATATTGTATCTTACCGGGACGGACTGCATGGTCCTGAAAATGCTGGGGCTTTGATGTGGCAAAGAACTATAATCATGGCTAAAAACTCATTTCCCAAGCGCCTTATAAATCGCCCAAAACCTCTGGAAAAAAGTAACCAGAGACAGCGCAAGAATCAGCCAGACAGAATAAACAAGCGCTTCCGCAAAAAAAGACATCCCTAAAGCCCCGAAAAACAATATCACATGCCTGTCAGATCTCCCGGCAATCCCGCCGTACATCCTCTTCTTTGTAAGCGCCTGGGCCTGCGTACCCAGGTACGACACAAGCAGGAGACACACAAGCGCCAGAAAAACCAGATCAGCTGAAACAAGGCCACAATACGCAAGACCGAAATAGATGAACACATCCGAAACTCGGTCAGATGTATGGTCTAGGAAATCGCCCCTTACAGTCGGCTTCCCTTTCTTCGCAATCTCACCGTCCAAAACATCCAGAAAGCCGTTAAGGAACAGGAAAAGCCCTGCTAAAGCAAAGCTGCGTGTGAAAAAAAAATACCCTGAAAACACTCCGCAAAGAAGCGAAAGCAGAGTCACCATATTCGGATTGACATCCACAACAAACGGGCTCAGGATGCGCCGCCTAATTGCCGGATACCTCCTCACAAGCTGCTGAAGCATAAACACCAGACAAGTATTTGGAATACAAACTTAATAAAAGAAATGAGAC
>JAUVEK010000061.1 GCA_030594795.1 Candidatus Nanohalarchaeota archaeon
TATACATATATAAAATTATATACTTGGTGATAAAAATGCAAAATCAAATTTTACATTATCCAAACCTTCGAACTGTTTTAGTAGTTGAAAAGATTATTCAGGAATCTGATACCGTAGTATCTAAAGCTGAATTGAAAAGAAGACTTCCAACCCAAATTATGCATCAGACTTTAAATTTAATTTTAGAGTACTTAGAAACTAGCGGCAAAATAATGGTTGGCTCTAAAGGTATAACATGGATTGACAATCCCAGTCCAGAATTGAATGCTTTGTTAAAGAAAGCAGTAAGGGTGGCATAAATGTACGATAAAGAAATATGGGTGGAATTTTCTGAAGATGCAGATTTTGATTATATGGAACGCATATTCCCAGAAGAAACATTTCGAAAGCTGTGGTTGATCGATATGGAACCGATAGACTGTGGAAAGTTGATTTAGTTGGTTACTGGAGAATGATTTATACAATCACTGGAGATGAAGTGAAAATAATTGCGTTTGTCCTGGAATTTATGGATCATAAGAAATATGATAATGTGTTTGGTTATAGGAAGAAGTAATATTTAGTCCGCTTTCTTCAAAAATAAAAAACTTTTTCTCGAGTAGTATTGCGTATAACATATGCAAATATGCGAAGTCGGCGTCAGCCGATTTGGGAAAAATTTCTGCAAGAAATTTTGCCGTATATTTGCCTGTTAAGTTCTCATCCGCAGGATGACGAGGGATAGCCTGCAAGGCGGTTTTTGCGTAGCAAAAAATATTCGATTGCAGGGAGTCAAAATGTCCGAAGGACGGGGGTTCCGTGATTATAGCTTTGATTTATAATCCCATATGCTTTGTTTTTATTTTTTCCACAATTATCCTTGTTTTTTTCAGGTCATTTTCGAACTTTTTTGAAAAATGCAATGCAATTATTTGAGCATCTTTTTGAGATATTCCGTCACTGTTATTTATCATCTTCTTTCTTTTTGCAAAGGATATAATATTGTCAGAGACAGATTTTCTTCTTCGGATCATGTTTTCAATATTTTTTAATAGGGGATTGTAAATATCCGGCGTGATTGATTTGGCAAATTTATAGAATTTCTTTGTATAACTATACAATGCATCATCGTCAAATCCCTTATAAGCACTCTTCTTTTGAAGCTTTTCCCGAACAAAAATGTGCGGAGGTATGTACATTATACCGTTATGTAATTTGAAAGAGTCTTTGATTCCAATATCTGAAGGTATTACTTCTACAAAGTCTCTCTGAATTTTTTTAAGGCACGATTTTAACAGTACTGAAACCCCCAGAACAATACTCATGTAATTCATGTCCATGCCTCTTTGTTCGAGTGTCCCGTGTTTGTTGATTTTTACAGGATTCCATGAGATGTCAAGTTCTGAAACATACATCTGACTAAATTTTACATTTTTATCTGCATTTTTAACTACTTTTTTCCATCTTTGTCCTCTTCTTTTTATGCTTCTTATAAGATCTGTTTCAGTTTGCTTATATGGCGGAAGAGCGCCAACCTGCTGGAAATTACTGTAGAGTCCAGAGTATCCGAGTTTTTTTCCGCCGCGATATATAAGCATTCTTGAATCTTTAGCCAGTAGTTTTCCTTCAAAAAAAGGAGACGATTGCGTAAGAAGAGTTAATATGGGATCTATAGCAATTTCGAAATTATAACTGTTCAAAAGACTCCTTTTAAGTTTGCTGTCTATTAACAATCTCAGGTTTTTCTTTTCATAATCAAAAACACCCTTTGGAAGAGCATAATGGTGGTGAAATCCGACTGCTTTTGTGGCAAGAGAAAATTTATCCACACCAAATATTTTTTCCTGTATTTTATAATTTCCATTAGGGTCCGGTGTAAATCGGGACTCTGTTTTTCCGGGATATGTACCGAATGGATAAACCAGAAGTTTATTTTCTTTTGCTACTTTGATTATCTTTTCTATGGTGTATACCATTTCTATACTGGGATTATATGCATTCATGTGCGGGTAACATCCAGTTTCAATCATGTTCAATCCGCATTCTTTCACAACATCAATTTCAGGGTATTTTATTTTGATTTTCTTTATGAGATCAAAGCCCTCATAGGAAAGCATCCCTTTCTCATCTATGACATGTAATTCTGTTTCCAACCCGGTCATCGACCTCTTTAGTGGTTTTTTCTCATCCTGTTTTTCTGTTGTGTTTGTTATATCCATCTTGCAACACCCCGGCATTATAAAGCATGCAAACTATTTAAACATTACTGCGTATGTCATTTTATGGGCAAATTAAGAAAGTTATTTCAGAAAATAAAATTTAAATTCATACTTGAACAATTGAGCCCTGTTTTAATCCGTTTATCTTCCCGTTCCATTAGTTTTGGCTTGTCAGAACGTTTTCTGCTCTTTCAGTTTTTAAATCAGGCAAGCAGGAAGGTTGAAGATAACCCTTACCTGAACTTTGTCAGCATCATAAAAAACTACAAGATTTTTGGCAAGATTCTTAGTGGAACAATCCATGATTTCTATAGGGATAGGAACAAGTCATATTTTATCCATTTCTTTACTTCAAAAGAGTTATACCTCCAGATAAAATCTGACATTGAAAGAGTTCATGATATAAATAATAATCTTAAAGTGACAATATTCAAAGAAGGCTTTATTATTTATGATAATTATAAAACCAATCAATTTAATATTCTCTTATTAACCTGCCATTCAGGTACATATATAACCCCTGCTATTGAAAAAAAGATGCGATTAACAAAAGAGCAACGATATAGTGAGGAAGATATTGCATCTGATGAAATATACAGTAAACTGGTTTTGAAGCAGGGAGGTATATGGATAGACAATAAAATATCGCGATATTACTGTGACCTTAATCGAAATATCTCAAAATGCATTTACAGTAGCAATACTTTTGCAGACAATGAGAGTATTTGGGAAAAAGCACTGACAAAAGCAGAAGAAGAGAAAATACATGAATTATACAGAAAATTTTATTTCCTCTTGACAGACTTGCTTGGCACCTATAAATTTAATGTTATTTTTGATGGTCATACTATGAAAGATTTCAAAGGAAGGGCAGATATTAGTATGGGTACTCATTTTATCCCCAAATTTTATCTGCCAATTGTAGGCAGTATCACACGAAAAATAAAATATTTGAATTATGAATCTGTTGGAATTAACAAACCGTTTCGCGGCGGATTTATTCTCGAATGGATGTCAATTAAATTTCCTTATGTCTTTATTTTTTCTATGGAAGTTAATAAAAAGTTATATATGACTAAAAACAGGTTAAAAGCTATTCCAGAAAAAGTAGAAAAATTGGCTGATGATATGGTCAATATTTTTGATATTGTTGAAGATGAAGGGTATAGATTACATGATAATAAATAATACCTGGCATCAAACTGTGATTATGTCTGCCTTTAAACTATCTATTACAAGACTCAAAAGTAAAAAAGTATTTAACCTAACTTTGATACTTAATTTAAATAATTAGGGATGCAAAAGGAAGCGAAATTTGAAAAAAATGTGGTCACGAAAAAATGACATGAATTTTTCAAAAACAGAGATTTAAAGCATAAAAGAGCGGCAAAAACATCCAATTCAAATTTTTGGAAGTGTCAAACTTGAAATTTATGGGATACAAATGTCCGTAGGATTAGGAATTCCGTATTTCCAAAGGAACTCAATTTTTATTGGGTGTAACATATGCGATTAAGAGAAGTTTGCGAAGCAAATTTGGATGGAGCGTAGCGAAATCGTATATCTGCTGTTATATTCGTCGGAGCGAAGCGGAGACCGAGCCAAAGTGCAACGGTTTTTGCGTTAGCAAAAATTGGCGAAGAGTTCAAGAACCCAACTTTAATCCATTTGTAATTCAATTGATTTTATCCTAATAGTATTTTGAGTAGAATAATATTTAACTTCTTTATCAATACAATATCTATTCACTGGATGTTGTGAACCATCGAAATATTCATCCTTACATGAATAGACCCTAACTGAACTAATTAAATCACCTGTAATAACAACAGATTTGTTGTTATATTTCATAATTTCATCCATATTGTCATACTGTAGATTATATCCTTCAATATAATAATAGGGAATACATTTTGGTGCATGACCATGGTCACAGTCATCGGCAAAAATCCTACCTTCTATCTCGATATTTCTTGTAATAATTTCAGGATGAGTACCACAGGAAGATAATAGGATTACAACTCCAATTAATCCAATAATTACAGTTATTATCAATATTTTTTTGTCCATATTTATATTTGTAACTTTAAACTATATAAGTATTATTCGGGTTGGGTTCTTGAATTGAATATAACGACTATTAAGCAGACTTTTTTATGCTTTGTGTGCTGTTTTGGGTGGAAAAGCATACTTTTGTCAACATAATAGGCGTTTTTGGGGGGGTAAAGCGCAGTTTTGTCCAGTTAATACCCTGTTTTGGGTGATGGGATTTAGCCCGGCAATGAAATCAGATATATATATCTTAGGGCCAAATGTAGATTTATACCTAAAAATATGTCTGAAAAAATTGTGTGTGATGAAATAGAATGTTCTTTCCTAATATTCTCGAAGAAATAGGGCTTACAGAAAATGAATCCAAAGTATATCTTGCCCTCCTCAAGTTCGGCTCAGCTACAGCAGGTGAGATATCAGAAAAGAGCGGCGTACACAGGCGCAATGTATATGATGCAATCGAGCGCCTCAAGGAAAAACAACTGGTGAATGCGCTTGCAAAGAACAATAAAAAATACTTCCAGCCAAGTGACCCGGGAGAACTTATAAACATACTTCGGAACAAGGAAAAGAATATTGAGTCAATGCTTCCTGACCTCAAAAAAATGTATGATAACCCTGAAACCAAGCCGGTGGTGCAGGCATTTTACGGAGACGAGGGCCTGAAAATAATCATGGACATGCAGACAGAAGACAACCATGAAATCTTCGTCCTTGCAAGCAGGGATTCAGTTGCGGAAATGCTCAGGTTCACGTATCCTGAGTATGTCAAAAAAAGAGTTGAGAAGGGCATCTGGATCAATTTCATCTTCAACTCATTTGAAGGCGGGAAAAACGTATCGTCTGCTCCTCTCTCGAGAGTAAGGTATTTCCCGAAGGAATACTCTGTGCCATCAACTTTCATGATATGGGGTGAAAAATCCTCTATAATGCTGTTCACAGAAAAAGCGCCACTGATAATGCTTTTTGACAACCCGAAAATTGCAAAAGACTTTATGGACTATTTCAATATCGTCTGGGAAATTGCGATCCGCTGAGCAAGCCTATAAAAGTGAATTTCCAGATGTTGCACTTAGACAAAGACATATAAAAAATAGAAAATAACATAGACTATCAAAAATACAACATTTGTTGTGTGCCTATGGATGCTGAAATTATAATTCTGATCGTGCTCATAATACTGTCAGGGACATTCTCAGGCATAGAGACCGCCATCTTCTCACTCAGCGACATCAAAGTACGGAACCTTGTAAAGCAGGGTAGGAGAGGTGCAAAAACACTCAAAAAACTCAAGGAAAACCCGCACAGGCTTCTTATTACAATACTCTTCGGCAACAACATCGTAAATGTCGGCGCATCCGCGCTTGCAACTGTAATAGTCACAAATGCGCTCGGCTCGACAGCAGTAGGCATAAGCCTTGGAATAGCGACAGGCATGATGACATTCATCCTCCTGGTATTCGGGGAAATAACCCCCAAAGCCCTCGCGCACCAGAACGCAGAAAAAATATCCCTGCTGTCCGCAAAGCCAATTGACACCCTGACAAAAATACTGTCGCCTGTAATATGGCTCCTTGAAAAAATAACTGGCTTCATCATAAAGATAATAGGAGGCGAGCCGGAAAAAGGACTAATAACTGTCGACGAGCTCAGGACAACAATATCAGTCGGGGCAGAAGAAGGCATAATCAAGAGAGACGAGGAGGAAATCATACATAATGTCTTTGAATTCGGCAGTACATCTGCAGGAGAAATCATGATACCCAGAACCGATATGTTCTGCCTTGAGGCAGATACGAAAATAAAAGATGTCATGAAAGTCGTGCCTGGGAACAGGTACACGAGAATACCTGTATACAGGGAGCGCCGCGATAACATAATAGGCATACTTTATGTGAAAGACATCATCAAGTACATAGGTAAAAAAGACAGTAATACTATAGAAAAGATAATTCGCCCGGCATACTTTGTCCCGGAAACCAAGAACCTTCCCCTTCTCCTTAAGGAATTCAGGAAAAAAAGAGTACACATCGCAATAGTGGTTGACGAATCCGGCGGAGTTGAAGGGCTCGTGACTCTTGAAGACATCCTGGAAGAAATCGTGGGTGAAATCTATGATGAAACAGACGCAAGAGAGACACTCATAAAACCAGCCACAAACGAAAGCTTTGAAATCGAGGGAAAAACAGAGATTGACGATGTCAACAAAATCCTGAAAACTGACATCCATGAGGAGCACTTCAACACAATTGCAGGCTATATAATCCACAATCTCGGGAGAATCCCGAAAAAAGGTGAAAAAGTCAAATTAGACAAGATGAAGATCACTATTCTTGATGCTGATGACAAAAAAATAAGAAAGTTGAGGATAAAAGTTGTCTGATTATCTATGCAAAGAGCATCTTCCTCATGGTGAGACCAACGAAAAACAAAAACCACGACATATCCACAAAAGACCGGAAAAAGACCCAAACACGGGCATCAAAAAGCACAAAAGAGGATAAAAACAAAAACACATCCGCAAAGGAGCGGGTAGGGGCGAAAGGGCGGACATCAAAAAGAACAAAGGGGGATATAGTCAAAAAAAAACAGGCACATAAAACCAAAGACAGACTAATACCACTTGCCCTGCTCATAATACTTGCAATTCTAATATATATGTCACTTGAAAGACCCGGCACTACAGAAAACAGCAGCAGCCAGCAAATCACGCGCAATCCTGCAGTTGAAGGAACATTCTATCCGTCGTCGAAAAATGACTTGGAAACCACTATCCGGAAATATTATGAAAACGTAGATGATAGCATTCTCCCGAAAGATATCCGTGCAATAATCGCTCCCCATGCAGGATACACATACTCAGGACAGACTGCTGCCTTTGCATACAAGAACGCAGGAGGCAGAACAGTACTCTTGCTTGCGCCAAGCCATTACTTTTATTTTAATGGCGCATCAATAGCAAATGCCACGCATTACAAGACACCGCTGGGCGCAATTAAATTATCATCCAAAACAGGCAGCATCAAAGAAGACCTCAGAAAAGCCGACCTCCTATACTCAGAAAAGAACGCGCACAAAAAAGAGCACTCGATTGAAGTGCAGCTCCCCTTCATCCAAGAAAGCTTCAATGATCCTGAAATAATACCAATATTGATAGGCGGCGCCACAAGTTTCGATGACCTCGCAAAAATAGCGGACATACTGAACGAGTATATAGACGAAAGTACACTGATAGTCGCAAGTTCAGACTTCACCCATTACGGCCCGCGATTCAGCTATGTCCCGTTCACAGGAGACATAGAAGAGAACATAAAGAAACTGGATTATGGAGCA
>JAUVEK010000070.1 GCA_030594795.1 Candidatus Nanohalarchaeota archaeon
GGCATAACCATCAACACCCACTTCCACCAGGAACAGGGAAAAATAACAATAACAAAAGAAACCCTTGACTACATAACAGAAAACAACATCAACAAGCTAATAATCGTCGACATGGCAATAGACCAGGACCCCAAATCAGTAAAGCAACTCGAAAAACACGCAAAACTCCTTCTGATAGACCACCACGAGAAAACCCACGACATAAACTCAAAAAACACAACAATGATAAAAGCAGAAGACCTGTTGGACATCCCATCAGCAAGATACCCTGCATCAAAGATGTGCTACGACCTCTTCAGCGATATAACCGGCATAAAAGACCTTGCATGGCTCGCAGCAGTCGGTATATACGGCGACTACGCCCAGTCCCAGTGGTATGACTTCCTAAAAGAAACAGGCATCTCAAAAGACAAACTCGAACAAATCGACGAACTGATATTCTACTCAGGCTCAATAAAAGAAAAAGACGGCCTAAGCGACTCCTTCAACATCCTGGACTCTGCAAAAACCATAGACGAAATCCTGAAAAGCAAACTAACAGAATACCGCGACACAGTCATAACCGAACTAAACAAATACATGGATGCCCACAAAAAAGACGCCCAATTCCACGGCAACCTCATAATCTACGAGATAGCTCCCACCCACAGAATAAAATCACGCCTAATAAACATCCTCTCACAAAAATACTACCCGACAAAAACCATAGTATTAATACAAACAGAAGGCAGCACAGCATACATCTCAGCAAGGCGCAATGACTCAAAACTCTCCATGAACAGCATGCTAAAACACGCACTAATTGGCATCCCAAACTCGCAAGGCGGCGGCCACATCCCCGCAGCAGGCGGCTACCTCCCAAAAAAACACATAGAAAAATTCAGGCAACAGGTGATATCCTATTGTAAAGAAAAAGACCTACAATAAAGACCAGCAACCTTTCATCTGCCCCATCCTCAAAACAGAAGTAACCCGCGCCTACTGCGAACACCCTCCCTCGATGTCAGACGAGACAGGCAAATGCGCCCACCGCAAAAAATGCAAAAAATCCCTCGAAAGTTGGACTGTTTGATATTAGGTATTCTTTCGTTACTGTATAATCTCCCGCGCTCTTTTCCGATAGCCTTGTATGTCCTCTTCGTTTAATTTATCGA
Source organism: Candidatus Nanohalarchaeota archaeon (assembly GCA_030594795.1). Lineage (GTDB taxonomy): Archaea > EX4484-52 > EX4484-52 > EX4484-52 > B79-G9 > B79-G9. The sequence goes on from JAUVEK010000070.1 coordinate 1,155, forward strand.
TAAATTCTATTATCCCTGTTATGAATTCTTCGGCTGTGTTTATTGAATCCTGTGCTTCTTCCCGTTCTATCCTGAAGCCAACAGAGTACTGTTTGTCTACTCTTTCTTCTTTTGATTTTGAAATTTTCATGTTGTCTATTTCAAAGACTTTTCTTAGAAGTATTATTGCCGCTGTGTGATTTTCGCATTTTATGCCTACCCTGAACAGAAGGGCAAGAAGGCAATGATACATAGAATAATAGGACAGAGCAACTGAATCTTTGAGATTTCCAATTTCTAGAAGGGTCTTTGCGGATGTAAGTGATTCGTCAGATCTCTGAAGATAAGCAGTTTTCACGTTTTCGCTCGGCTCTATGATCTGCAGCTTCTTTTTTTTGTAAAGCTTATTCAAAAAACTCATTTTTTTCATAGAATTTCTCAACACCTTTGATGATTATATGGTCTTTTTCTATTTCTTTTATGAGAATATTTTTTCTGTCATACAGCCCTATTTTTACGCCTAATTTTGTGTCGATTAGCTCTGCAACTTCCTTTATCTTCCTGTCTTCTGTTTCTATATAAAGGTCTATATCGCTTTGCTTCGTCGCTGTTCCTTTTGCATATGAGCCGAAAATGACTGCAAGTGATATTCTTTTATTTTCTTTAATTTTATCAATTATCTTTCTTAGGCGGGGATATTTTTTTATTGCCTGGAGTGTCTTATGCATTTCAACTATAAAGATATATTCTCTTGCTTCAAGTGTCTTTTTCAGGAAATATACCTTATTCTTTCCTTCTTCCCTGAAATCAACAATATTCTCATCATATAATTGATGCATTTTTCTCGAGATAGTTGTCTGGTTTGTCCCCAACACTTTTGCCAGCGCACGTATGTGGTTTTCTCTTTTCAGAAGTGATTGGACAATCATCACAGACATATTGTAACTTTTTTGTGACATATGTCACATTATTGTTACAATACTATTTAAAGATGTCGGTTTATAGAATTTAAGCGCTATCTGAAGTTTAACAAAATCAATAGTCCCACCAGGATTTGAACTCCAGCTCATTTCTATTATAAAAAACTAAAACAAAACTCTCACAAAGTTTACTGGAAATCGAGAATAATTCATTCACACAAGAATGTGAGACTTACTCTTTCTTTCGTCCCTTCTCTTTACTCTTCCCCAGAGCCCTCTCAACCTTCTCCACATGAATCCCCTCATGCTCCTCAATCCTTTTATGAAGCTCCTCAATGCGATACTCAAGCTCAAGAACAACACTCCTCATCTTCATCTTAGTATAAAACAGATACGCAACAACCGCATAAAGCACAATCACCAAAAAAATCGTCATCTCATCCACACCAATCACCCTCCTATTCTTTAGAGACGCCCCTGCGCCCGATAACCTTCAAATAATTATTCTCATCAATCTTCTTGTCAGCAAGTGCAATAATCTTAAGATTGATCCTGTACGCCGTAAAATCCGCATACTCCTTGAAAATATTAGGGTGCCTCTCGATGATTCTGCGCGCAGTCTCCATATGGATACCGCACCTCCGCGCAATCTCCCGCACCCACAGCCCCCCGGGATTTGTCCTCAGCTCAACAATCATCTTCCTGATATTTCTGACCTGCTCCTTGGATATTTTCCTCTCCATACCATCTAAGTGTCACCTGACACTTAAATACTTTTCGCACAAAAAAATCATGAAAATCTATAGGATATCTTTCATTATAATGAAAAAAAAAGAAAAAAAGAAAGAAGAAGAATTTACTTCTTCTTTCCAACCCTCTCGACAGCCCGAAGCACCTCAAGCGGTATAGCGAAAATCACCGTATTGCTCTGGTCACTCGAAAGGTCATTGATGCTCTGGAGCGTCCGAAGATGCAAAGCCCCGTCAGAAGCAGCAAGAGTCTTTGCAGCCTTTGCAAGGTTATTAGAAGCAATAACCTCTCCTTCCGCCTTGATGATAACAGCTCTCCTTTCACGGTCCGCCTCAGCCCCTTTTGCCATAACTCTCTTCATCTCGCCAGGCAACTCAACATCCTTCAGATCAACAGAAGTGACCTTGATACCCCATGGGTCACTCTCCCTGTCAACAATCTCCATAATCCTCTGCGAAACCTTATCCCTCTTCGAAAGAAGCTCATCAAGCGACACTTCGCCAATAACATTCCTCATAGTAGTCTGCGCAAGCTGGCTCATTGCATACATATAATCCTCAACAGAAAGAATCGCTTTAGACGCATCCGTAATCTTATAATATAAGACCGCATTGACCCGCGCAGAAACATTATCCTTCGTCATAGTCTCCTGCGACGGCACATCCACCGTCTTCACACGCAGATCCACCTTCTGCATCGACTGGAAAACCGGAAGCACAATCCTCCATCCCGGCGAAAGTATATGCGAATACCTTCCCATTGTAAACAGGATCCCGCGCTCATACTCATAAATCTGCTTGATGCTGATAATCAGTATAAACACCACAATTCCAAAAAGAAACTCCAAACCCATACAACACACCTCTTCTTCTATTCAACATGCATCCATTTAGAAGCACGTATTTATAATATAAAATACATCCAATATTATATAAATCCATCTGAAGTGAACCCCCATGTTTTCAATGCCACAAATCCCGAGAAAAGACGAGCTCCTGAACAAAGCCTTCAAGCGCGCAAGAAATGTAAAAAAAACAATAAACAAGCGCGACCGCATCAATTCCATCCGCGAGTACGAGCAGTCCAAGATAAACACAGTCTCAACAGTAATAAACAACACTCTCCAGGAAATCCTTGACAAGACATCAAAAACCACAGAACTCGACCCCTTCTATTATGATCTCGTCGCATCACTGATAGACATAGGGCAATTCAAAAAATCCCTCGCAGCCCTCAAATGGGTAATCGGCTTCAACAGGGACTTAGAGCGCAAATACAGAAGGCGCCTGAAAGGCGCACCCCTGAAATCCCTCTCACCCATAAGAAAAGAATACTACGGCAGGCAGTCATCAGTAATAAAGCAGGTAGAAGACGACCTCCTCTTCCTTGAAGACTGCCGCCGCCGCCTGAAAAAACTGCCAGCCATAAAAGACCTCCCGACAGTCGTCCTCGCAGGCTATCCCAACGTCGGCAAATCCTCACTCATGAAATCCCTCACAGGCGCAGAACCCAAAGTCCAGCCCTACCCATTCACAACAAAAGACATACTCATCGGCTACATCGACGAGAAAATACAGGTAATAGACACCCCCGGCCTCCTTGACCGCCCGGTGGAAGAAAAAAACACAATCGAAAAGCGCGCTCTTGCAGCACTCGAACACAAGGCAAACCTAATAATCTTCCTGATAGACCCCACAGAAACCTGCGGATACAATCAAACGCAGCAAAAATCCCTATATGCAGACATAAAAGACACATTCAAAAAAACACCAATCCTCCTTGCCATGACAAAATCAGACCAATGCAGGAAGAGACAAAACCCACCGAAAAACAAAAGCAAGACATTCAACATCTCATCAAAAACAAACGAAGGCATCGAGCCCCTGAGAAAGCGCCTCATAAAATCCATAGACTGGAAAACATACCAATTCAGGATATAAAATAAAACAACAAATAACCAAAAAACACGCACAGAACAAGGACTGGGTGTAAAGACAGGATCCGAAGACCCCATCTCACATCCCAGTAAGGGAGATAAAACAAACATGAATGTTATTAATTAATCTCTGCAACTTTCTATCTCTATATTGGACACACAAATATATATACTTTTCGTTTTTCATCCCAAAAATCATCCAAAACAAAAGCCAAACATCTGCAATTTAGCCGCTATTTATCGATTACGCCAATTATTCTATCATCCCTGTTAACATTAAACGCAACCTCTCTGAACTTTTCAACAACCCACATGTTAGTCTCAGCATGTTTTGTTATCTCTGACGTCTTGAGAATTCCCCCCAAAACACCAATAAATGGAATCAACTGGTCAGAGAGATACTTGTCAACACACGCCTTCCCCCTGTACTCAAAAATCAACTGGGAAGCAGCCTCTTCACCAACAACTTCAGCTCTCTTCCCCCGCTCCCCGACAGAACAGGCCCCAAGAAACATATCCTCATCAGTCCAAAGGACAACACCAGACCCGCAAGAAACAGAATCCACATACCTCTCATCAATAGACACACCTCCGAAAACATCAGCATCCGCAAGCATTTTCCTAGCGCTCTCAGCCTGCCTTGACGCCACATTATTGCATGCAAGGTCGCGTGAAGCAACACTCACCCCTGATATCTGCGCCCTCGCAGAAAAGCAATCAAAAACCGCGCTCTTTGGCTTTCCACACACAATCTCAACATGCGCCCGCCCCCCTCCTTTAGGATAAAACCCGTGGCGCAAAATATCAACCGTCACATCATATCCAAACCTCGAAATCGCACGGCAAAACACGTTCTGGATATATGTAAGCGCAGGAGCCCACTTCCCGAAACTGGCGCCACCCTCGATATCTATCCTGACCTTCCCGCGAAGCCCCATGGCAGCTATAATCAAAGGCTGCAAAACCAGCCCTATAGACCCTGCCGTAGGTATCTTCACCTTCACATCATTTGCCTCCCACCCCTTCCTGCAGCAGAACTCCACAGTATCCGACCCGACAAAAACCCCTTTAGTCTGGGCAGAGCACATATCACAAACAGCATTGATTGCGCAGACATGCTGGAACGAAAGCCCCGGCTTCGGCCGGTTGGCACGTATATTCACAATCCTCACATCCTTGGAAAGAAGCGCAGAAAGTCCAACAGCAGTCCTGGCAATCTGCCCGCCTCCTTCATGATGCGACCCGTCAACAACAATCATAGAATCATATCCCTCTGCTACAAATAAAAAGCTTGTCATCTAAATCTTAACAATAGCTGATTCACATGGACACAGAAACAAAAATGCAGTTAGCCCGCGAAGTAGGCGAGGAAATAATAACCGAAGACGACTTAAGAACCCTCTTCGAGACAAAAACCCACCCGATCGCCTACGACGGCTTCGAACCCTCGGGAAGAATACACATAGCTCAAGGCATCTTTCGTGCCCTCAACATAATCAAGCTCCAGAAAACAGGAATAAGATTCAAGCTCTGGGTAGCAGACTGGTTCGCCTGGATGAACAACAAGCTCGACGGCGACCTGGAAAAGATCCAGACAACCGGCAAATACTTCATCGAAGTCTGGAAAGCAAGCGGCCTTGACACAAAAAACGTGCAATTCATCTGGGCAAAAGACTCAATGGCAGACGAGAACTACTGGAAAACAGTCGTTCAGGTAGCGCGCTCATCAACAGTCAGCCGCATCATGCGCTGCTCACAGATCATGGGCAGAGAAGAAAGCACTTCCTTAAGCTCAGCACAAATACTATACCCCTGCATGCAGTGCGCAGACATATTCCACCTGAAGGCAGACATAGCGCAATTAGGCATGGACCAGCGCAAAGTAAACATGCTCGCCCGCGAACTCGGCCCCAAACTCGGCTTCTACAAGCCGGTTGCACTCCACCACCACATGCTCCTAAGTCTCACAGAACCACCCAAAAAATCTTTATCTACAACTGAGCGCGCAATAGTGATGAAGATGAGCAAATCAAAGCCAGACACCGCAATATTCATGACAGACACAGAAGAGAATATAAAAAGAAAAATAAACAGCGCCTTCTGTCCCCCAAAGCAGCTTGAAGACAATCCCCTGATAGACTACTCAAAACACCTCATATTCGAGAAATTCAATGAAATGCTGATAGAGCGCCCTCACAAATACGGCGGCAACCTAGAGATACAGAGCTTCGGCGAGCTATGCAAAATATATCGCGCAGGAGAACTACACCCAATGGACTTAAAGCAATCAGCATCAAGATACATAAACGATATGATAGTGCCAGTGCGCACCCACTTCGAAAAAAACAAGAAAGCAA
>JAUVEK010000108.1 GCA_030594795.1 Candidatus Nanohalarchaeota archaeon
TTTTGTAGAGGCTCCAGAGACCTTTGAAGAGGTTGCTGACTTTTTCGTATATCTCTTCGTCAGATAAGCCTTCGAGTTCTTTTACGAAATCGTCCCAGAATTTGTAGCGGCATTTTTCCTCGAGATATGAGAAGGGAAGCCATACGGAGTTGTTCTCGCTGTACTGGCTGCCGTTGATTCTTGCGCCGATGAGCTCTCCGAAGTACTGGCCGTCTTCCATGGTTTTTATTGAAATGTATTCCCTGTCGATTGAACTTAGGAGGCCTGATGCAAATATTTTGTTGCCTTTTTTCCAGATGTCTATGAGGTTTTTGCGGTTGTAGATTGAGGTTATTGTTCCCTGTTTTACTACGATGCTTATGTTTGTGCCGTCAAGCTTTTCTATTGCGATGCTTTCTTTTGTGAATGCCCAGCGGTAGTCGCTGTTGATTTTTGGAATGCAGACGTAGTTGTTGTTGATTTCTTTCCTTATGAACGGGCTCTGGAGTTTGGGCATGTCTATTGGCTTTTTTGCGTTTTTGTTTAGTCTCATATTGTCACCAGTTTATTTTGGATGCGCGTTGTTTTTATATTTGTGGTGTGTGGGCTGCCGATAGAATTTGAGGATCATCAGGACTGGTTTTTGAGAGTGTATTTAGCGGACTTTCGTGCGCGTTGTTATGAGAGGGTTATGTTAATTTTTTTGATGCTGCCTGCGCTGCTTTTATCAGGGGGTATGCAATTGGTGAGGCTGTCAGAAGGGGGTGGGTGCCGATCTGGGCTGTGATAAGGGTGTTCAGGGTTGTTTTGTTCTGGATTATGAAGCTTGCGAGGTTTGTTAGTTCGCCTGTGCTTTGGCCTCCTATGACTTGTGCTCCAAGTATTATGCCGTCTGTTGAGGCTGTTAGTTTTACGAACTGTTTGTTTGTGTTTGGGAGTTTTCCGGGGTGCTTGTCTATTCCTTCGAAAGTTCCTGTGATTATGTCTATGCTTTCTTTTTTTGCGAAGGTTTCGATCAATCCTGCTGCACCGAATGCGGTTTCACCGATGGATGTTGAGAATACAGGGATTGTGCCGTTGTTTGCTGCTGATGGCCCGTACAGGTTCATGGCGACTATTGTTGATTCTCTTCTGGCAGTGGATGCGAGCATTATGGGGGCTGGTTTTTGGGTGATAAGGTTCTTTTTTTGGGCGCAGTCTCCTGCTGCAAATATGTCCGGATCGATGGTTCTCATGTGCTTGTCTGTTTCAATGAAGCCTGTGTCTGTGAGTTTCAGACCTGATTCTTTTGCAAGGCCGGTGTCCGGGCGGTAGCCCATTGACAGGATTACTGCATCTGCCTCCTGTTTTTCGCCACTGTCTAACAGGACTGATTCGACTTTTTTGGCGCCCAGTATTTCTTTTACGCCGGTGCCTGTTTTTATTTTTGTTCCTCTTTTTTCGAGAATGTTTTTGGCTGGGAATGCTATTTCGGGGTCGAAGGCGGCGCTTAGTATGTGGGGCATTATCTCGACCAGTGTTACTTCTTTGCCTGCTTTTGTGAGCTCGTCGGAGATTTCTACTCCTATGAAGCCTGCGCCTATGATCACTATTTTTTTGAAGTTTTTGAGGTCCTGTATGAACCGGTCCAGGTATTCTTTGTTTTTTGGTATTGTGTATACGTTTTCTAAACTGGCTCCTTTGAGCCACCCGGGAATTATTGGTGTTGAGCCTGTTGCCATGATGAGCTTGTCGTAGGTGATTTCTGTTTCGTCATCTGTTTTGCAGGTTTTGTTTTGCCTGTCGATTGAGGTTATTTCTGCTATTTTCAGTTTTATTCCTGCGTTTTTTAAGGGTTCGTCGGGGATTATGTTCTGCCGGGTTGAGTCCAGTGTTTTGAAGAGGTAGGGGATTGCGCAGGGGACTAATACGTGTTTTTCTTTGCGGACTACCAGAAATTCTTTGTCAGGGTATTGGGATTTACCTGCCTGAGCTGCGACTATGCCTGCTGCGCTGCCGCCGATTATCAGTACGTCTGTTTTTATGGATTGCATGGATATTACCGGAATTATGGCTTTTATTGGCTGTTTTTATTGTTTTAGTGGTTGTTGGTTTGATAATTTTTATTTCTTTCGGTTGTGTGAAGTTTGTGTTGTGATTTTAGACCAGATAACGAACCCAGAAGCGGTTTGTCTTATTTCGTTTCAATCCTTGTTTTAATGGATGATGGTTTCCGACATTTAACGACTGCGAATCTGTCCACGTACCTCCATCTATGGTTTCAATCCTTATTTTAATGGATGTTGGTTTTCGACGTTTTACAAATATCGGATAAGTAGACTCGTTATCTATCCGATATGTGCGCGAGATGCAATAAATATATAAAGTATCGGATAAGTAGAATATATAGATATCCGATATTGTGTGGGATTTATGATGAAATCTTTGATTGATGCGCATATACTTGAGCGGATTTGTGAAAAGAAGAAGCGCCTAGACAGCATCAGGCCTCTTTCGAAGATTGCGCTTCAAAGGCTTAAGGAGCGCTTCTGTGTTGAGTGGACTTATAATTCTAATGCAATCGAGGGTAATACTTTGACTTTGAATGAAACGCGGCTTGTCCTTGAGAGGGGGCTTACTGTTGGGGGCAAAACGCTCCGTGAGCATTTTGAGGCTGTAAATCACATGGAAGCTATAGGTTATGTTGAAAGTATGGTTAAAAGCAAAGAGCAGGTAAGCGAAGATATGATTAAGAAAATGCATGCGATAGTAATGAAAGGGATAAATGATGATGAGGCAGGTGTTTACAGGACTGCGCGGGTGCGCATCCTTGGTGCGGTGTTTACGCCGCCGGATCCGGTGAAAATCGAGAGGCTTATGCCTGAACTTGTCAGGTGGATTAATACTGAAAAAGTGCATCCTGTGGAGCTTTCGGCACTGGCGCATTATAAGCTGGTTCATGTGCATCCTTTTGGCGACGGGAACGGGAGAACGTCGCGGCTTCTTATGAATGTTGTGCTTATGCGATGCGGCTTTCCGCCTGCGATCGTGCTTAATGTCGAGCGGAAGAAGTATTATGACAGGCTAAAGAAGGCGGATCTGGGGGATGTTAAACCGTTTGTGAATTTTATTGCGAGATGTGCTGAGCGGTCGCTTGATTTATATCTTGAGGCGCTTGAGCCTGTTAAAGAGGGGGAGGATAAAGAGTTGGTTAGTCTTTCTGAGGCTGCTGAGGGGACTCCCTATGGCCAGGAATATTTGAGCCTGCTTGCGCGGCGCGGGAAGCTTGGCGCTGTTAAGATCAGTAGGAACTGGATGATCTCGAAGGATGATATGAGAAAGTATATTGTGAAAGTAAAGAAAGAGTAACAGCAAGCGTAAAATTGCAGTATGATGTGCAGAGAGAGATAAATGTTTCCGTTGTAGAGTAAATGTTTTGGGTGAATGTTTTACGCTGGAATGGAAAGATTGGCTTTTTGGATGTTGGTGAATTGCTGATATGTTCATTTCTATGATTATATTTGGTTTATGTAATGGTGAATGATACCTATATTGTATGCGCGGCCTGTGGGTGTTGTTGTGGCTGGTGCGCGATTTAAAATTATATATGCGAATGCAGTCTAAGATAAGTCCATGGATGATGAGAAAGATATTGAGTCTGAGACGAGGTTTCTTTTGAAACTTATTGCTAAGATACTGCTCGCACCTGTTACTTTTGTGCTTGTTATTTTGGGGAAACGAGACTGGACGGAGTTGTTTGAGCCGTTTCATTATATTTATAGATTTCTGTTTGAAGCGAAGTTCACTATAATGATTATAATTATCAATGTATTGATTATGTTTGTTAGTGTGTTTTTTTTTAGTCATGAGCTGTTTGATTCTCTGGTGAATTATCCCAGCAATCTGCTTAATTTAGGCAGCTGTTATACGCTTGTAACCTGCGGATTTTTGCATGGGGGCATTATGCACCTGTTTGGAAATATGCTTGGGATTTTTGTTTTCGGCAGGTCGGTTGAGAGAAAGCTTGGTACAGGAAAGACGGCTATGATTTATTTCGGGGCATTGATTGTGAGCAGCCTGTTTTACTCGGTTGTTTCTCTTTTTTGGATGGGGACTGATGCCGGTGCTATCGGGGCTTCAGGGGCTTTGATGGGGCTGGTTGCTGCTGCAATGCTGCTTGAACCGTTCGGGATTACTTACCTGCCTCTCTTTCCGCTTCCGAAAATGATTCTCGGGTGGGTTGCGATTTATGCTGATATCTCGGGGGTGCTGGGACCGGCGAATGACGGGATTGCGCATTTTGCGCATATCGGAGGGTTTTTGTCTATTACTGTTACGATGTT
>JAUVEK010000082.1 GCA_030594795.1 Candidatus Nanohalarchaeota archaeon
ATATTTGCAGTTAAGATATTCATTAAAGCCAGATTCGGTGAAATTATCTGTGCAATTCACCTGTAGTGTAACACAAAGATCGTTCTCGGGGGCTTTACCTTTTTTATTCTTTATCCAGCACTCTTTTGCAAGCATTGCCAGATTTTCTGAGACAAAATCGGGGTCGCCTATGAGGTTGTCCTCGAGAAAGGAGTTCTTTACGCCCGGGCCAAATTTCATTGCCATTGTAAAAAGCATAACGCCAAGCGCCAGTGCAAATATCATGAGTATAAGCTCCGGAAGAGCTGATATTGCGCCTTTCTTTTTTTTAGAGGCTATCATTGTTATCTTATTGTTGCGCGTGAGTATATATAGTTTACCGTGACTCACCTGAGCATGTGGACTATTGCTGTGCCCAAGTTGTTTGTTTCAATAAGTTTTATGCCTGCTTCTTTTGAGATGTCTGTTTTTTTCTTTTCTACGCTTGTGGTGCAGGCTGTGCCTGAATCATTGCATTGCTTTTTTTTTGTGTATGCGGTGTGGATGGCTGTGCCATCCGGCACAAGTAATGTCCGGATTCCCTGCTCTTTTGATGCTTTTGCTTTTTCCAGTATCCCGGCGACACGCCCTATTGTGCCGTCCTTGTGTATGGTCCCGGTGATTGTTGTTGTAGGATCGATTTCCTTGTTTTTTATGGCTGCAACTATTGCGACTGCGAGGGGGGCGCCCAGAGAGTTGCCTTTGATTACTGCGCTGTCTGCTGCAAATGAGATTATTGTATCGCAGTTATCCAGGGAGACGCCTGTGAGTTTTTCTGCTGCGAGCGCAGCAGTTTTGATTGAGGGCTGCGTGTCATAGCCGTCTATGTATGAATCTTTTATGTTAACAAGGAGCTTTCCTGTCCCGGGTATGATGGTGATGCTGCAATCTACCAGACGCGCTTTTCCTGTCGTGTTCATGACAGGGATTCTTATGCTTGAGCGGGATGATATGGTGTTGTTTTGTGTCTTGCCAGCGGTCTGGAAACTGCTTAGGGATGCGGTTAAATAGATAATAATCATAAAGGCAATAAGCAGTGCTATTTCTGTGATTTTAGCCATATACTTTGTTATATGGGAGACCATGTTTTTATAGCAAGCGCATGGGTTCCACTATTGACTATAGAAAAAAAAAGAAAAAAGGAGGGGTAGGGTATTGCCCTATTCCCCATCTACAACTTCGCAGTTTGTCCCGATTGAGTCGACAATGTAGAGTTTCCATTCGAGATAATCCTGTGCGTCCAACTTGTGGCACTCATCAGTTGCACTAACCAGCACACGGTAGCTTCCTGTTGTTGTTCCCTGTGCGATAAGCTGACCTGAAGGGGTTTCACCTGAATTCTTTCCTTCATCTGTGTGCTTTGGCTCAAAACAGAGATCTACAGCTAATGGTTCGGGAGGCTCTGTCTGGAAACAGGTGGATGTGTCAACAGGTTCATCGGGGTCAGGGCATTCTATCTCACACGTTACGTTAATGCAGCAATTTTCGAGGTCATCTCCACAAAATTCTTCCTGCAGTTTTTTGCATGCTTCTTCTACGCCGTCAATAATTTTTTGGGAAGTACTTAAAGTATCATCAGGACATTCGTCCCTTACTGTTGATGTGACAATCACGTTGAATTCATCCCGGATAAAATTATACAGTGTGTAATAGATTGGCCAGAACTCGTTTGGGGCAATATCTGCAATAATGTTCCCCTCGTAGCGGTCTTTCTGTCCATCCTTTCCCGTGGCTTCAATTGTTCCGCCTGTAAGACCATTCTGGAATGCATCTGCAATTTCTGGATCCCTGCCAAGATAAGGATAACATGCTTCTTCAGAGGGATTATACGAGCCTACGCAGTCGTAATCAGATATCTGCACTTTTTGGGAAGCATACTGCTCTCTTTCGGTCCTTACGAATTTGTTCATAAGATTCAATGTTGAATTGCTCACTACATACAAAACTTCTTCTTCTGTGGGTGCAGTGAATTCTTTGCCAACACGCCAGTATCGGGTTCCTGTATCCCCACCACCGGCTGAGGCGACCTTCATTGAGGCTTCCTGGCTTGAATATATTAAATCTGTCTTTAATGTCCTTTTTACAGTCTCAACAAGGGCCCTGGTCTCTTCAGATGCTGTTACTCCTGTAATTCTATCGGTTACTCCTGTTCCTGCCATGTTCTGGTAGGTCATCCACCCGACCCCGACAGCGACACAAAGGACCGCAATTATTCCTAGTGATGATGTAGATACTCCTCTTTTCATTTTTACCACACTCCTCTCCTTTGAATTATTAAACCTGATGGTTACTATTTCGTTTTAGGTAGTATATAAACATTACTGTTTTTCAGTTCCATTGCTTCAATGTGAGGTTCAAATAGTCGTAATTCGGCATTGGTGCAGCAACGATGAATGAGCGTATTCTTTTTCCGCCGGGTATGGGTGAGCCAAGCACAACCGGCTTTCTTTCAAATGACTGGTTGTATACGATATCTTTTATTGCCTGTGCTGCGGAGTTGGATTCGCCTGCCAGATCGTACATCTTCCCACCGGTCTCGTCTGCTATTTCATTCATCCACTCTACCAGTAGTCCACTGCCGCAGTTGCAGTAGATACCGCCCATGTGCGTAACCATATTGATACATGGTCCTGAAGCGCTAGTACATGTAATTCCACAGGGATCTGCCCTCAGTGGAAACACTTTAACCTTGTTCTTCTTTGCTGATTCTATACCATGCTCGAGACTCTCTCTCTGATCTTTACCCGGACATGTCTCGCTGCCGCACGGCAGTTCATCTGAGAGAGGCATTATAATCCTTATTGAAAAGTCGCCCCATCCTTCTTTACTGTCCTCTTTATATTCAGGCCCTGTTTCTGCGAGGCAGGCGAGCCCGTTTCCCCAGTCTTCCTCGGTTTTACCTCGGCCAGGGTGCAATGGATACACTTCTTTGCATCTTTTCGAGGCTTTTAAGCTGACGTCTATACATTTGATTTCGTCGAAATCAGTACAACTTACTTTCGCGTTATGTATGCTATCACTAGCATTATCTTTCCAGAAACATCCCTGTGCGGGGAATGGTCCCAGAAAATATAAATATACTCTGGTTTCCTTATCTGCGTCCTTTAATTCCCTTAATATTTCCCTGAGCCCGTTTTTCAGATCCAGGACGTCGTTGCACATTGATCCTGATGTGTCACTAACAACAATAATCTCGATACCACTGCGGTGAGGGATGGGGAGTTCCAGGTACCAGTGGCCTTCGCCGTATATTTTGTCGAGGCGCTTTGCAACTTCCTCAGTTACATTGATGACTAGCGGGTTTTTGGGCCCGCCCAAGTCAACAGTTGTGTTTTCAGTATAGCCCACATAACCTAAAAGCTCAAGAAAGGTTTTGCCGCTCCTCTCTTCAGTCATCACCATAAAAGCGTTTGCACCTGACCTGAAAGAGCCTTCTTCCTGCGCTTCCTGAGCGGTCCCGCCAGTACCGGTCATCTGGTCGATTACCACGAATTTCAGGACAAGGATAATAATAGTTACTGCAACTACAAGAACCAGAAAATTAAGTATTTCTGCAGTCTGTGCTTTTTTAAGTTTGCCTGTTTTCTTCATGTTCTCACCACCACTGTGTCTGTAGTAAACAGATACTTCGCCGATATTTTATATTCGCCTGCTACAGGAATCCCCTCAAAGAACAGATAACAGTATGTATCCCTGCATATCTTATCTTTGCCGAGTACAATGCACATCGTGTTGTTTTCGTATGTTATCGGATAATCTATATGAAATGTTCTCGAGTCTGAATATGTGGCGAAACTTCTTCTTCCAGCCATGCACACGTAGTCGATAAAGCCGGATACACGCTCAAGGTCACCTGCAAATGTGGTGACTGTTATCCTGCCAGGGTTTACTTTTGTCGGAGAGTACCTGAGTGCAATGGGCATTGAGGATACTTTTCTCTGGTCAAGGACCCTCCTTGCGAACTTCATTGGATAATCCGGGGCCCCAAATGTCCAATTATCGCCTGTCATGAGGTCTTTTACTTCCGCGTGCCAGCCTCTCATGTGATTTCTTGAACACTCTGGTTCTATGTTTTTGTATTTTTTCTCGAAATCGTCAAGCTTTTCTGTTGATACTATGGAGCCGTAAACCCCGAGTTCCATGGGATTGTATGCTAGGCAGTCTTCTGAGTTGGTCAGTATGGATAGGGTGTTGCTTGTGTCAATTATCGCATCGATTGTTGCAGCGTCTTTGTGTGCGCCGATATTGAAGTTTTGGAGATAGTAAAAAAGAACGAATATGACTATGATTGTCATAATCAGTGCTATCGGTTTTACAATGTAGTATTGCGCTTTTCTAATGTGCATATTATATCACCATTTTATTATTTTAACCTATTGTTTAACAACCTATTGATCCCCCTGCTTCCTTCGGGTTTCTTTTGAAGGGGCAGGATACCTGGCCGGAACCGACAGTACAACCATCCTGACTGGCATGCGGATGATTTATAACGCAACTTGAGCACCCCTGACATTCACAGAGGACGTTGTTGCCATCGTCTGAAACTTTGCAGTTATCTGCGTCTGTGGGTATTATGGGTGTTCCGTCACAGACTATCCCCTGGAAAGCGTACCTGCCGTGGTCGTTCCAGAAGTCTTTGAGGTCACTGCAGTGGCCTGAGCCTGCAAGTTTGAATATATCGTGAAACGTCGCGTCGATTACTATCCAGTTCCCATCTCCGGCATTATTGCATTCGTCAATAATGAATTGCCCGTTCTGATGTAACTGGTAATTACCATATTTTCCAAGATTCTTTATGGAGTTGTCGCAGTGGAGGGCAACCCATGCATGGTGGGAGTTATATGCTGACCAGACATTGTCTGCTGGTATTCCAAGGGTTCTTAGTATGCTAAGCACTGCTGTTGAATGGTCTGCACAGAAGCCGACACCGCAGCAGCCTTCTACTTTCGGAACATCTGCATTCTGGCATGGACCAGTACATAATGCATTTGTATCATCCACATCGCAGCATTGTGGAGCTGAACTTTGATAACCTTCATTTGCGTTGATGGTCTTTAGTGCCTCCTGAACAGTACATGTATCCGGCGCAGAAACATCAAAATACCTGTGATAATCAAAACCCCATCCGTCGGGCGGAACTTCCTTTAGATTTCTCATTACCTGACCGATGTCCCAGCCGCGCCTGTCGAGGAATGCCCGGACGCTTTCATCACAAACCATTATCACGTCTTTGTGCCATACTGAGCCGTCGTCTGCGCATACTGATGCAGTCCATTGGCCTTTGTCGACTTTTGTTTCACAATATTTACTGGGCAGATCACAGTCAGGGTCCCAGCGTTTCCATTTGGTTAAGTCACAGTCAGGGTCGCAGTGCCCGTCATCTGTTGTTGAGCAGAAATCAGAACTAACTTTGCTTTCCCTCCCTTGTGTCATATCTGCGCCATTGAACTTAACACTACCGCAATCAACATCATCATTATCTAACTGAGGCATCATACATATCCACTGGCAACCGTTGCCTTCGCCACCACAGTCTTCATCATAATAGCCTTCGTTAGCTGTAGAATATGTAGCACTGGGAGGGTGGTCTGCACTCTCACACCAGTGTTCACTGTAACAGATACCATCTGTGGCATCTGTGCAGTCTTTATAATTATGCCCTGAAACCAATGCCTTAGTAGTGTACGGATTTTCCCAGTTTTTTGGATGGGTGCCGTCTACTCCTTCTGGCCATTTTACGATACGCTTTGCAGGGTTCTCAGATGCGGATGAAAACGGGCTGATTTCGCACCAGCCGTTGCCGTCGCATGCCGGTGTGTCGTCTTCTTTGTTTTCGGCGCATGTTTTGGGCCCCGGACAACATGTGAGGTCCAGGCCCATCTCGGGACCGCAGCATGGATCGCTTGTGCAACTATCACCGATGCCTGCGCACCTGCCGCAGTCCGGGTCATATAGCCCGCCGCAGTCCGGGTCGCAGATACCGTTTTCACTCCTGTCGAGCCATGAAGTATTCACTGGTCCTGCGCAGTCAAGGTCGCA
>JAUVEK010000052.1 GCA_030594795.1 Candidatus Nanohalarchaeota archaeon
CTTCGACTTATTTTTTGTGATCTCGCTACAGCATCACTATTTAGCCCGGTTTCCATATGCCTTATAATCCATCGTATTTTCTTTTGGTTTAGCTTTTTCATAGATTCGTTTATATTGGCGAAAGTATTTCGGGATAAGACAACTCCTCAGTGTTTCTTCTTAGACCCACATCCCCTTAATTCTTTAACCTTATTGGACTCAATCCTCAATACACCGATTTTTTACTTTGAATTTTTCTTCCGTTTCGCTACAGAAGGTTGCACTAAAAATCAATCCATAATGGGAGAATATAACAGGCATTAAAAGACTACGAAACCTTGCAGGTTTCTCCATCCAAATTCGGCTACGTCAAAAACTTTTCTTAACGCCAATGCTAAGACCCCATATAATTTATCACTAAAAAACATCAAACCCGCAAAAAATACCAGACACCACAAGAATTATACCAAATGGTATTATACCAAAAAGTATAATTTCCTGCAAAATGCACTAAAACCCCGTAAAAAATCCAAAACCTATAAAAATATCGGATACAGAATATAACCTTATGGAACGCACCACAAACTTACTCACCAAGCGCAATCTTACCTTATACGCCCTGATCATACTAATCGCAATCATATCAAATCCTGCGCATGCGCAGTCAGGCATGGATGTTTTCGACGAATCCTCAATCGCACCTCCATCCCTTGCAGACGCAGAAATCAATACAGACACACTAGAACTCATCCTCGAGCTAAAAGACATAAACACAAAAGAGTCCATAACAGATATCCACATGAACATAGAACTCATAAGCGTTGCTGCCAGCGCAAAAACCATAAAATACATCGGCGACAACCCAATCCTTGAGCTAAACCTGCCACCTGGCGAGTGGATAATAACCCTCAAAGGCGACCGCTTAAGCACAACAGGAAAAGACTACTACGCTACTCACACACTCGAATTAACCCATGACACAAACCATACACTATACCTTCTCCCTGTAGGAAGCGTTGAGGGCATGGTATACACAGACGCAAAACAAACACAAGTTGTAGAAGGCGCTATCCTAAAATTCGACTGCAGCGCATACTATGGTGAAGCAGGAGAGATGACAACAGACGCATTCGGCTCATTCAAAAGCGAATGGCTGCCAGCAACGGTCTGCAAAATATACGCAAAACACGAAAACCGCATAGGCTCAAAAGAAGTAACAATATCTCCCGGCACCCTCACATCAGACATACAGATCATACTCGACAAAGACGCAGTTACCAAAGACAACAAAATACAAGTACTTTTAACAGCTGTCACTCTTATACTGTTGGTCATGCTCCTGATACGCCTGCGCAAACACCTGCCCAAAAAAGCTAAAAAAGAGCATAATCAAATACAGCAACCATCCAAACGGACAAAAGACATACTCGACACATTAAATCCCAGGGAAAAAAAGATAGTAAACTACCTTCTTGAAAACAGCAACGAATCAACCCAGAACAGGATATATCACAGCACATTCATCCCAAAAACATCACTTGTACGGTCCCTGCTGCTATTAGAGCAAAAAAAAATAATAAAGATAGAAAAACTTGGAAACCTGAGAAAAATAAAATTAACCCCATGGTTTCTTGATAAAGAGTAAATGGAAATAATTTAATCCTCTGTTCTGAAAATGGGTCATTTTGGTTCAATATTCGCCCATCTTGAACCACCCAAGATATATATTCTGTTTCATTCTAATTCACTCTCAGACTTAATTCATCTCAATGATGATGCAAAAAATAAAAAAAATAAACGAGGATTGACAAAAATGGAAAAAATAAAATTGACAAAATTATTGACTTTAATAACTTTAATATTCGCAATTTTAGCTAGCCCTGTAATTGCACAAAGCTCCACCTCAGGAAGTGGAACTGGTGAATCCTGCAGGGATGAAGATTATGCGTGCTACATCGGAAATTTACCCTGCTGTAGTGGCCTAAAAGAGGTACCGTTATCCTTTGAATCCTCTGATGGGCAATGCATAGCAGCAAATTGTGGCTCTATCTGCAGGCCCTGTGGAAACGGAATTTGTGATGAAAACGAAAACAGGTGCAACTGTCCACAAGACTGCAGAAGTACGTCATGCACTGATTCAGATGGTGGAAAGAATTATTATGAAAAAGGAACGACCTGTATAACTTCATATCAGGGTTCACCTACTGGTATGGATAGTAGATATTGCAAAACAGATTATTGTGAAGGTTTTGATACATCCGAGGATTGTAATGGCAAAGATTGTCCTGGGATGACAGATATAATGGTAGTAGAACATTACTGCGAAAGAAATGAAATTAAATCAGAAATCTTTAAATGCCCAAACGGCTGCAAAGACGGCGCTTGCATAAAAGAAGACAAACTTAGCATACAAATCACAAATCCAATAAACGAGCAGACCGTTTCAGGAATAGTCCCGGTAAAAGCAAGCGCAAGCGGTCCAAATAAATTAAATGACATGTATCTCCTTATTCCGGGCAGCGGAGGAAAAGAAATAATTCAGAAAATTCCGTTAAAAGATTGTGTATACCACTGTAAACCTGTCTGTCAGGCAATAGGTACGCGTGCTGAAGGTTGGTATGACTCATGTAGTGATCAGCTTATAAAATATGCAACATGCGCAGGTTGTACAGCAGGGTGTGCAGCAGTAGGTACAAGGTCCGAAAATTGGCACGACTCTTGCAATAACGAAATTATTAGATACGAAAACTGTGATAAGACACCATATAGTGTATACTGCACCTACAAATGGGACAGCTCCCGTTATGCAGGAGAAAGAGTCACTTTAACAGCAAGCATAACAGACACCAAAGGAAATGAAGCAAGAGATTCAGTGACAGTAAAAGTATCCGGAGAACCAACATGCAATCAAAAATGCAAATCCTTGGGATATGCCTTCGGAACATGTAGGAGTTGGGCAATTTATCTAGATGCAGAACAATGCAAAGCAGATGAAATAAACATCGGTCATACGACAGATTGCAAAGTAGAACCCGGCAGAGTCGGAATCGGCAAAGGCTGCTGCTGCAAAAAGGCAACATCAGGCACAAGCCTTCACATATCAACAGACAAATACACATACAGACCAAGAGAAAGCGTAAAAATCACAGCGAGAATCAGCATACAAGACAGAGTCATACAGGCAGATGAATTCGAAGTAAAAGCAGATATATACAAGCCGGATGGTAGAGTAGAAACAATACAACTGGCAAACTATCAATCCTGTATCTGCGCCGCATGCGCATGCGAACAAGGCACAGAATGCAATTGCGCGCCGTTCTGCTCATGTACATATAGAGGAACATATTATGGAACAAGCAGGAACGGTGAATACATGGTATCTGCAACAGCAATAGGCGCAGGCGGAGAGACTGCCAGCGCAAAAACAAGATTCAAAGTAATAGACACAGGAGATTATCCACCCAAAATAACATCTGTGAGTATCTCCCCCAACACACCAACAGCCACACAAGAATTCAAAGTGCACATGTCAGCAGTAGACGACATTGGCCTGAAGTCAATAGCATTCTATAAAGTAAGAGAACCCATCCATACGATAGGACCTATCACAGTAACATCTGTATCCAGCGGCAGCGCAGGCGGGGGACAAGGTGTAGCAGTTAGCGCAACAACAACCGCGCAGCCAGAACCAATTACTGCCTATGCAGAGCCCTCTACCGGGGCAGAAGAAGACGAATCCACTGGCATGGTCCTCGTAGACGAAATCCCGGCAACAGGATCCGCAGGCGAGCTAACAGAAGAAGAAGTAAACAGGCCAGAACTTGTCCAATCAGAACTCATAGCCTACAGGTATGCCTATAACTGCGACGGGAAAACAAGATGCGAACATACATGGATCGTCACAGAAACACAACCTGGCAGGCACACATACAAATTCGTCGCATACGACACAAGAGACCAGAAAGCAATGCAATACAAGACATTCTACGTACAGCCGCTCCAGACAAAATATGTACACCTGAACGAAAAATTCGATTTGCATATTGGAGAAACAGGACATGTCATAGACTATAATAACATGCAAATCCGGCTAAACAACATAATGCACCCGCGATGCGCAATCGCAGAGCAGGAGGACAGCACAGGTGACGTAGCAGCAAGATGCATCGGCGAAAAACCCATAGCAACACTCGAAATAATAAACCCGCGCATAGATACGGTCCAGACATCAACAGCCACTATCCTGAGAATGTCAGCCGGCGAGACAAAAGAAGTATTCGGCGCAAGAATCACCCTTGTTCAGTTAGACAGCAAAAAAGGTATTTTCATCATAAGAAAAGCAACACATACTGACTTCGTGGACATAAAAATATCCCCGGATACGAGAACAATCTCATACCACGAATCTGCAGAATACAAAATAACAGTAACTGACAAACACCCGCAATTGAGGGTAGATACAGAATGCGACGAAAGCCAGCAGGATTGTCCGACTACATCTGCACAACCACTCTACACATACGACATCATAGTAGGGAACCTTCCCTTCCAGAAAGAATACCCCAAAACAATAATTCTTGCTGCAGGCGACACAGAGACATTTGAACTGAAAGTCACACCATTTCATATCACAATAACGCAACAAGAGACGCAAATCTCAAAAGCAGTTGCAGTTGACAACATAATCACAGCGCAGGTAACCGCGCGACCAATAGAAGTTGCAACAACCTCTGTGAAAATAAGACCGCGCAAAAAATACACATTCAGCGTCACAGCCAAACAGAAAAACAGCCCCTATGTGCGCGACACAGACCATGCAACACTGATAATCAAGCCGGACATCCAGCCGCCAATGCCCCCTAGTGAAGAGACAACAATCCAGCTCTACAAAGGCTGGAACCTTATATCTCTCCCAGGCAAACTAATACAATTCATGGAACTAACAGGCGCAGGCAACAAAAAACTGCTCGGCTTCGTATACCTTCCAAAAGAAAAGAAATACGTCACAATAAAACAGGCGCGTGAAATACTTGGAAGTGAATTCTACGAATATCTCGCAAAACACGCATTCTGGATATATTCGTACGATAACTCCAAACTGCGCATAAAAATCAACAGAGAGGTCTCGTATAACGAACTTGAACTATACAGCGGCTGGAACCTGTTGCCGGTAACAGAAGACATGGTCGGCGGCTACCTGAAAGAAATCAAAGGCACCTGCGAATTTGAAAAACTATACCGCTGGAATGCAAAAGATCAGAAATGGAAAAAGATAGAAGAAGACTATCAATTCCAGGAATCAGAAATAAATTACGGCATTGCAATCAAAGCAACCGATTACTGCAGGCTCGGTGGTGGCAACATAATCGAACCGCCAGCCATGCCTGAGGAATAACGGAGGCGATACAAATGAAAACACACTCTTTGCCCCTGACATTCGTCCTCCTGTTTGCAATAGTAGCTGCCACATGCGGATGCACAGCAAGCGACACATGCGACACAGGCGAATACACAAAAGACGGCATATGCTGCACGTATGTATGCGACAAAACATGTCCCGACGGTTACATTGAAGGCACATGCAGATGCGAATGCAAAATCACAGAAGACACAGAAAAGCAAGATAACCTACCCGAGGAAGATACAAATCCTGACCCGAACCTCGACGACATATTCAGTGACGAAAATATAGATCCACCAGGCATTCCCGAGTAAAAGTGGAACAAAAACAGGAACTGAAACTGAAAAAAGCCGAACAAAAACAAAACCCACAGGCACTCTGGCACATCCCGCCAGAGTGCTTTCATCTCTTTTTTATTGTATATACTGATTACTCTCCCCGTTTCTGTTTTTCTTCGATAAGCGCATCAATGAACTCTTCAAACTCCAGAATCTGCGGTATTGTATCTTCCAACGTTTGTTTATTAAAATCGGTAACCGTTTTATTCATTTCTGTGCCGGATACAAGACCCTGCAGCTTGCTGTAATCGAGTTCTTCATTATTAGGATATGGACCAAGGACTTTTTTATACCAAAATAGTCTATAGTCGGGATTAATCTTGTCGGCAACAGTTTCAATATTGTACTTACTCGTCAATTCAATTACTCTTCCATACTCCTTTGTTTTGTATATTTCGGTCTCTTGCAATTCTTTCTCAAAATCCTTTGTTTTAACAATAGCGCTGTAGAATAAATGATCTAAATCAGGTAATTCGCATGATATAATCTCCAGATATTTCTTGCGGGGATCACCAGTACAGCTAGTAGGAGAAGAAGTATAAGAAAGTCCAGCCACATCTTTATTATCAAAAAAAGTATGAGAACACAACAGGATTTGACAATATTCACCGTCAAGGTCTCTTGCCTCAATAATGCATTTATTGCCAAGAGGCAGGGGAATATACCCGCGTTCAGTATACAACCCGCATCCTATTACTACGTCTTTCACTTCCTCTAATGTCAAGCCATAAGAATCCATACACTTTGTATAAAGCGAAAAGCTTATATTTTATTATATTTTGGTAGTATCCACCGCGCTCGAACCACCACAACACCAGGGCGCAAAAACAAACTCAAAACATTTATCAAGACGCACATTTAATAAAAATCATGAAATATATGTGAGATTGGACAATTTCAAGCTTTTTATTGTTTGAGATACTTTATTTACAATAAAAATATAAACCCACAATAACATCCGGTGGATAAAATGACAGAAAAAGACAAAAACTCACTACACTGGGCAGACCGCATAGCAGACATAGTAAAAAAGCGCGCACAAGTTGACCCAATCCTCAAAAAAGTAGTAAAACAAAAAGGATACATAGTCTACGACGAAAAAACACCGTCAGGAAAGATACATATCGGCGCAGGCAGGGGCTGGATGATCCATGACTCAATAGCAAAAGCAATGCGCGACAAGGGTATGAAAGCAAAATTCATCCTCTCATCAGACGACATCGACCCCTTCGACAAGCTCAACAAAGACCTTGACCTGAAATACAAAAAATACCTCGGCATCCCTTTCAGAAACATGCCCTCCCCTGTAAAAGGATATGACAGCTTTGCAGACTACTACTTCCTTGAATGCATTCAAAAATTCGAAGAATATGGGATTGAGGCAGAGATACAAAGCACAGGCAAAGCTTATGAAAAAGGATGGTTCAACAAAACAGTAAAAACAGCCCTCGATAACGCAGGTAAGATACAGGAAATCTACACCCGCTTCTCGCGCAAAGGCTCAATCGCCACAAAAAGGCTCCCAATCAACCCGATATGCGAGAAATGCGGCAAGATCGGCACAACTTACGCCTACAAATGGGACCCTGACACAGAAACCATAAAATACCGCTGCGAACCCAATCTCGTAGACTGGGCAAAAGGCTGCGGATACGAGGGCGAGACAAGCCCCTACGACGGCAGCGCCAAATTCCCATGGAAAGTGGAATGGGCAGCCAAATGGCCGACAATCGGGGTAGCAGTAGAGATCGCCGGCAAAGACCACTTCACCTACGGCGGCTCAAGAAGCGTGGCAATTGCAATAAGCGCTCTGGGGCGCAGTGGCTTGGGAATAGAAGACTATGAAAACTTTATTCAGACCGATGCTTCAATAAACCCCGGCAATTCTGGTGGTGCGCTGGTCAATTTGCGAGGCGAATTTATTGGCATGAATACGGCCATACTTGCTCCCAGTGGTGGGAATGTCGGGATTGGTTTTGCTATCCCTGCCAATATGGTGATGACACTTAAAGACTCTTTGATTAAACATGGTGAAGTGCGAAGAGGTTTGTTAGGTGTGACGACTCAGAACCTGACGCCTGAACTGGTTAAAGCGTTCGACTTAAAAAGTTCTCATGGGGCAGTCGTGAGCAAGGTTGATGGGAATTCATCGGCAGCAAGAGCCGGGATAGAGCCGGGTGATATTATTGTGTCCTTGAATGATCGAAAAGTTAAAGGCAGTCATCAAATTAGGAATATTATCGGATTGTTACAGATTGGTGATGAAGTTTCGCTTGAAGTGGTTCGAGGAAATGAAACAAAAATGATTACTGCAATGATAGGAAAGCCTCAGCGTATAAAGTTAAGGGGAGGTTCATTGCATAGAACACTTAAAGGAACTGTTTTAACGGCAACACAGAAAGAACAGGTTGAAGGTGTGTTGTTAGCCAAAATTGAAAAAAAATCATATGCCTGGCGTAGAGGTTTGAGACCGGGTGATATTATTGTTTCTGCT
>JAUVEK010000092.1 GCA_030594795.1 Candidatus Nanohalarchaeota archaeon
GAATATATAGAATTATACCTGAGTTGGTATATAAAGGTTATAGTCAAAAGGATTTTTCCTGTGATGACCCGGGAATCCAATAACCTCCATTTCCCGTGCAGATGCGCTTAAATATGTGCGTTTTGTCCTATGAAATGTCTATTTTGATGCATCAAAAATCATAGGATATTGGTGATAACTGGAGAATCCTAAGCTTTTTGATTGCCTGTTCATACTTTATATGCAATAAAAAATCATAGGATGTTGGTGATAATTGGAGAATCCTAAGCTTTTTAATCGTAGCAGGTCTTATATGATTAAAAAAAGTCCATTTTCACGGAAATTTTACTCATACCCGAATAGAGGGGTATGGAAATTTTTTCCGTGATAATAAATTACCACGCAACCTTGAGTTCTATTGGAGATGAAGTTAGATGATTACGTTTTAGCACAGAAAATGCGTATTTTAGGCCATCAAAAAAATGCACTTTTCACGGAAATTTTGCGCATACCCGAATAGAGCAAAGTTATTTAAACATAAAACATAACTAAGATTATATGATGAAGAAGATAGATGATCAGGAGCTTGCAAGCCGTATTGCTCCACTGGTAGAGAAAAAAATTGAAGCAAGAATGAAGCACAGAATTGTCCAAAGCATTGTTGATGCTCTTGATGAACAATTTTACCCGCCTGAAGATATGATAAGGGATGAATTTGTAAAAGAAGTGCATGACTCTGGAAAAAGGATTAAGCAGGGGGAGTGCAAATCATTTAAAAACAGTGATGAGCTTAGGGATTATCTGGGTAAACTGAGGGAATAGTTTTTATGTATACTTATGAGCTTGACAATAAATTAATTCTTAATCTGAAAAAAATTGCAAAGAGAAATTCTTTGCTGTATGAAGCAATTTTTAAAAGGATTATGCGTATTACAGAGAATCCATATTCCGGCAAACCATTAAAGAATCTTCTTAAAAACAAAAGGCGTGCGCATATTGCCCATTTTGTGCTTCTGTATGAGATTGATGAGGAAAAACGCAAGATTCTATTTTTGAATATAGACCATCATGACAATATTTACAAGTAGAGTAAAGTGTTTCTCATGCATCTTGCTGGTTTTTGATGTATTCTATGAACTGGGCTATCACTCCTACGCATAAAAGGTAGTAGGCAAGTATTGCTGTTGAGTTAGCTGCTGCTTCGGTTGTGAATGCAAGCTTGCAGGCTGCGAGGGCCAGCAGGATGAGCGCGAATGCGATCGGGATGCGCGAGTCATGTTTTCTTATGACGGTGATGAGCCATATATTATCGGCACTATTTTGGAGTTATGTTCACAAGCCATATTACTATGGGTCTTATCCTGAAGGAGGGGCGCATATGCTGGATGATTGTTAAATCTCTTTCAGATAAAGTGTCTGGGTATGTGTTTATCTATGAAGGGCGCAGTATTTGATGGGTTGCTACGTGTAAATGGTAGGTATATTGTCAGGGATTTTCCTGTTGGAGGCATCATCTGCTTTCACGTTTGTCATGCTTCATGAGGCGGTTTTTGGTTGCTCTCATGCTGTTTTTTGAGGGATATGAGAAGGCATATGAATGTGACAAGTGAGATGAGGCAGCCGATGATGAGAGGGGTTGTTTCTCTTGTTATTTCTGTGCCGCTTTGGTATTGCCAGATGTTTACGGGCCGGTTTTTTAGGGGAGGGGATGCGCCGAGTGCCCAGTTCCCATATGTAGCCGGGGAGGAACAGTACGAATACTGATCCCAGTATTATCCTTATTGCTTCGAGTATCATCTTCCTGAGAACCGATATTGGCAGCAGCATTGATATTGGCGGCATCCTGATTTTTGTTCCATGGTGTGCGGACGCATGATGGCTGCTGACTTTTGATGGCTGATAGTTTTTTTAAAGTATCCATGCAAAAGCAGTAAGCATGGACAAAAAGGTTCTGATTCTGCTTGCGGTTCTTGTAACCTGGGGGTTTGCGCTCAGGGTGTATGACCTTTCTTATCATTCTTACTGGATGGATGAGTCATACAGTGTGATCTCTACCAGGAATATGGAAAAATACGGGGTTCCAATGCTTGATTCAGGGACAAGGTACTTCAGGCATCTGCCGTATTCTCTTGTGCTGTTCGGGGCTACACGTTTCGGATACAGTGAAGAGGTTACGCGGTTCCCTTCTGTGGTTTTCGGAACCCTGCTTATTGTTGTGGTGTTTTTTTATTCAAGGAGGGTATTTAAAGAGGATTATATGGCTCTTGTCCCTGCGTGCCTTGTGTGTTTTTCTGAGTTATTTATTGCATGGTCAAGGCAGGCGAGGCATTATTCGCTGCTTGTGCTGCTTTTTTTTGTGTCTTTGTATTTTCTTTGCGTGTTCCTGGATAAGCCGGATAAGAGGAATCTTTTGTATCTTACTTTGTTTAGCGTTCTTGCGATTATGACTCACCAGTTTGCGATGGTGCTTTTGATTGTTTATTTTTTTGCGTTTTTGTTTAATTTCAGGAAGGTGCGTGGGGTTAAGCTTAGCCTGCCGGTGCTGCTATTGATTCTGCCGGCAGTTGCGTATATTTTGAGGGCTATTGTGAGGGATGTCATGTATCTTGATATGAAGATGAATTATACCGGGCATTATTATGGTTTTTTCCATGAGCAGTATTTTGTTTTTCTTTATCTTTCGATTGCGGGGGTGTTTCTGCTCAGGCGGAACAAGAGTGCTGTTGCGCTGCTTTTTGGCGGGATTATCGCGTTTTTTCTGCATTCGCTGCTTGTGCATCTCCTGGCGTACAGGTATATGCTGTATCTTACTGTGTTTTTGTTTATTTTTGCTGCGCCTGCTCTTTTGTATGTGCCGCGCAGGTTTGGGGATAAGAGGGTTCAGGCGCTTGTGATGGCTGCGATTATGGGGCTTGCTATGTCGAATAATTTTATTTTTATGCCGCAGCCGGAGATATGGCTTGAGCGGGATACGCCGCAGCCGGATATGAGGGGGGCTCTTGCTTCTATTGATGTTGATGAGGATGATACTGTTATTACTGTCTATACTGCGCTTACAGAACTTTATCTGCGCAAGCCGGATTACTGGCTTGCTCTTGATTTCTCGAGGATGGGGAGGACAGATGCATGGCTGAATGAGGAGGGGAGGGATGTGTATACTAATGTTACTCCTGTTCTTGATGCTGCGCAGTTCCGGGAGGTTACGGGTACGGGGCATGGGTTTGTTATTATTGATGAGATGTCGAAGACGAGGATTGATAGTGGCATAATTGATGAGCTTGAGAAGATGGATGTGGTGTTTGAGAAGGATGAGGGGTTCTGGACGAAGATATGGGTCTATGAGTTCGGGCATGACTGAGGTGTTTTCCGGATATCTCCATGATTTATCCGGTCTCATTTAGAATAACTATGATTTTCTTTTTGATGTCAGGCAAATCATCTTTTACAACACTCTAAACCCGTTCCAAATCAACGCCAAAATAAGCATGAATTAGCTTATCTCTCATTCCCGCCATTTTCTTCCATGGCACATCTGAATATTTTCTCCTTACTTCCAGAGATACATTCTTCGTGGCCTCGCCAATTATCTCAAGTCTTCTCAGAACTGCATCCTGAATCTTTGTTTCTTCAAAAAATTCCTTTTTACTTATATCATTCATATATTCTTCAATCTTCTCAATACATTATAGAATATCCAGCAGAAAGATACGCACTTCTTTTCTCATATTATCGGCACCTCTTCCCTAAGAATCCTCTCCTTTAAAAGAGGATGAATCGTCGAATATTCAACTAAATCAACCTTTCTTTTTAACTTTTCTTTAAGTTCCAATTCAAGCCCCACCAAGTCAAGCAAGCTAAACTTCTTTGCCTTTATCTCAATCAGGATATCAATGTCACTGCCCTTTTTGGCTTCGCCTCTTGCATATGATCCGAATATTCCTGCCCGCACAACATTGTTTCTCCTGAGTACAGGCACAGCGATTTTTTTGATTTCTCCAAGGTTGTCTTTTGTGTGCATATTCTGATAGTGTATGTGCTGATTAATAAATGTTTTCGCATGGAAGTGGTTGGAGCAGCAAGAGGGGATAGAAGAAATTCATATGCTCAAATCTGAAAATTATCGAGCGGGTGAGTTTGCCTGAGTATACCATTTCACAAAGTTTCTGATGCCTTCTTCTATGGATGTTTTCGGGTCGTAGCCAAGGAGCTTTTTTGATTTTGCGATGTCTGCGTAGGTGATTGTTACGTCGCCAGGCTGGATGGGCATCTGCCTTATTTTTGCTTTTTTGTTGAGCGCGTTCTCGATTGTTTCTATGAATCGTTTTAGGGGCACTGTCTTTGAGTTTCCGAGGTTGAATATCTCGAATCCGTGGTTTTTGTCGAGTGCGGCGATTATTCCTGATACTATGTCATCTATGTATGTGTAGTCTCTTTCAGTTGTGCCGTCGCCGTACATTGTTATCTCTTTGCTTTCACTTATGGCTTTTGTGAATTTGTATGGCGCCATGTCGGGGCGGCCTCTTGGCCCGTACACTGTGAAGAATCTCATGCATGAGATGTTGAGGCTGTATAGGTGGTGGTATGTATGGCAGATGAGCTCTCCTGCGCGCTTCGTGGCTGCGTATGGGGAGATGGGGCTGTTTACAGGGTCTGATTCAGAGAAGGGGACTTTGTTTGCGCCATACACGCTTGATGATGAGCCGAAGATGAAGTTCTGTATTTTGAATTCGCGGCTTAATTCGAGCATGTTGATTGTGCCTTTGATGTTGACGTCCGCGTAGAGCCCGGGGTTTTCAAGTGACGGGCGGACTCCTGCTCTTGCGGCAAGGTGGATGACTTTGTCGGGGGTGGTTTGTTTGAAGATGGTTCTTATTTTGTCTCTGTTGAGGATGTCTGCTTCAAAAAGGGTGAAGTTTTCATGGCTTTGCGCCTGCTTTATGTTTGAGCGCTTGCTTTTTTGGCTGTAGTAGTCATTGAAGTTGTCTATGGCGGTGACTGTGTCGCCGCGCTTCAATAGCGCGTCTGTGACGTGGCTTCCTATGAAGCCGGCTGCGCCTGTTATTAGTATTTTCATGATATCATCTTTAATGTAACTATTTACTAGTAACGCATAGTATTATAAAGCTTTCGCAGTATATTTAATGCTGCTGGCTGCGGGCGCCTGGCAGAGCCATGCGGGCAGGTTATTATGGCTTTGGCTGTATTATAAATAAGTATGTTGACTATTAAGAATTAATGGTGTACAAATGAAGAAAAAGGATGCTATGAAGAGGATGCACATATCAATTGTGCTTCCTGTGCATAATGAGGAAGGGAATCTTGTTAAGCTTAATGAGCGCATCAAAGA
>JAUVEK010000062.1 GCA_030594795.1 Candidatus Nanohalarchaeota archaeon
CATGAAAAAAGAAGAATCCTGCCTGACCAACCTGACAAAGCTTTACGTACTCCTGCTGTTGCAGAACTCCCCGAGGCACGGCTACGAGCTGATGAGCAACTTCAAAAAAACAACAGGAAAAACCCTAAGCCCCGGACAGACTTACCCCCTCCTGAACACCATGCAAAAAAAAGGCCTGCTAACAGTAACAGAGCAATACGAAGGCAAAAGAAAAAGAAAAATCTACAGCCTGACAGAAAAAGGAGAAAAACTCACAAAAGAACTGCAAGCCACACTAGAGAACCTGCTAACAGGCAGCCACTAACCCACATCCGGGAATATAGCAATATTGGCCAGTATAACACTCAATTCTGCCGCAATATTATTCACTATAATGAACAATATTGCGAACATTCAGTTAAGCGCATCAACGCATCACGATATTCCTGAAAACCACATCCACCCACCCCAAACAAAACGCTCCGAAAGACTTATAAATTATTCCCACAAAGTAACACAAAGAACAACCAGAACAACAGCCAGCGAATTGCCGACAAACACTCACAATATCACAATCACCACATCATATTTTCAAATACAAAATCTAAGTTGAAGCAAAATAAACATCATAAACAAGAGTAATAGAACTCACTACTACTCCTGTTCCAAAAAAGCAGTTGGCGAACAAAGAAAAAAGAATCAAAATCGCCAACAGCTGAATGTAAGACCGAGATTAAAATCGGTCTAGTTATTGCTTTATTCCTTATAATAAAAACAGAGTCTTTAGAGGTCTTTACTCTAAAGTAACTGTCTTAGTTCTTTTTTTCCATTTTATTTTTTTATGGTATGCAGAAAAGGAAGTGAGAAAAGGATGGGAAAAACAAAAGGCGTAGAAAAAAAGAAGAAAAATAAAAGGTACGTAAAAGGGCAAAAACCTAAAAGAGGAAGATATAGAACGGGGAGACAAGACCAAAAAAAAGAGGAGACTTAACACCTCTTTCCCCCCCTTCATTTTTTAAACCAACATATCATTATTAGACACATCACAAAAAGACACATACTACCATATATCAAACAATAATCCCTTCCAACAATACCTAAAAATCCTCGCTCTTCAGAAACTCAATCTTCCTGAACTTTCCGCCGCGCCGCAAGCCCCCGACAGTAGCCACAAAAATCACAAAAGGATTATTCTTCAGATAAGCATACTGCGCAGCCGCCTGCACAAAACTGTTCTTCACAGCATCAGACGAGCACACGAAATAATCAGAGCCATCGACACGCGAAACCATGCCATAAAGATGCCTGAAATCATTACTCACAACAGGATATACGCTCCCTGTAAACCCATCCATGCTAAGCTGCCTTTTGCCAAGTATCGCCTTCACTTCCTCAACATCAATCTCCTCTAAAACATCGCGAGCCTTGCCATACCTCTCCTCAATCACCTTCCGCCCGACAGCAGTAACAAAATAACAGCACGAATTCTGCCTGTACACCTTAGTCTCAGACATCCCAAGCACCCCGCGCTCAACAAGCCTGTGAGACACATCCTTAAACGACGTACCGCTCATAGAAAGAGCCCTGTATATCTCAGACGCAGACGACCCCGCGCCACTGTAGACAGCATGAAGAACCTTCATCTCCCGCTCATCAAGCCGCGGGACCTCACGCACACTATCATCACTCTCAACAACATCCACGCAGCCCTTCATCATCAAAGAAACATCCTCATCGCTCACAGACCCTTTCACAATCTCAACCTTATCAAACTCAGCCAAAAACGGGTCAGTAAACGCAAGCCGTCTGCAAAGCATAAACCCGTGCCCGACAGGCAGTTTCCGAAGATACCTCCCGTCCTCATGATAGTCAATGCCAAGCATATTGCTCGCATCCTCAATATCAGAATTCTGTTTTGAATCAAGCCCGAGATTCATATACACATGAGTGCTCGTATTCCCGAGAGCAGGATAGCTTATCATCGACGGGTGCTGGTCAGTATATATTATGCCGACCCCAAGCTCCCTTATTTCACGAAATATGACATCAATCACACTTTCCGTGCCAAGGCGCTTGGACTTCTCCCTGTTGATAAGATGGTGAGCCTCCTCAAGCACAATGACGCCTGTAAGCTTCTCCCTGTCTCCCTCAACCAAAAGCCAGTCGCGCAGCCACTGCAAAATAATCTCAATAAAAAACGAGCGGTCATTCGGCGAAAGCGCATCAAGCTCAAGCACAGTAATATCATTTGACTTGAAAAATGTGGACGGCATTATACCGGCATCAGTCTCAAACACCTTGCCCGTATCCCCGAAATTCAGGGACTCGACAGGCCTCTCAGCAGTCGCCATCCAGTTCCTCTCTCTTGCAGATACCTTAGACTCACCGTACGCATACATCCAGTTCCGCAAGCTCTTTATGCGCGGCACCTTTGCCGGGCGCTCATAAATATCACCGAGCGCCTTAAGCACAATATGCTTCCCGCCCCCGAGCAGCCAGTAAGAATGGTCAAATATCTCAGAAAACTCCTTGGCCCATTGCGTAATGGTCACGCCTTTGGGCGGAACCAGGGGGTTGAACCGAAACGGGGATACTTCTCTCCCGACAGTATATATCTTCATGCGCTCCTTCAGCTTGGGTATGCCTATCAGATCGCGGTAGTTCCTCTTTGAAAAATCAAATATAACTATAGGCACATCCTGGTCTGCAAGCGTATCAATCATCCGGTACACAAGATTAGTCTTACCATATCCTGATGACCCGAATATACCCATATGAGTAAGAAGATGCTCCTTGTCATACATCAGCGGATACAGCCTCCTCTTGCCGTAAAGAACAGTCCCGACATTCAGATCACCGCGAATGCACTCCTCTTCAGGCGGAGGCTCCATAAGCACAGACTTTCTCAAGTCATCATCGCTAAACGCAGAAGCTTTCAGCGCATCTATAATCGACATGATTCGCGCCCGCGTCTCCTCGTCGCCAAGAAGATAAGCTTTCTCAAGCTTTGTCGCGTTTTTCGCACCAAGTATAGGCACAAGCCTCGCAACTTCCCGCATGATCTCAGAACTGCCGGAATATCTGCTTCTTGCAATCAGGGGTCTTGTCCTGCGCTCCATCTAAACACCCTCGATGCCGTCAAACAAAGACACTATCTTTTTTTCACTATGATATTCTTCCTTCAGCGCCCGAAGCTCTGTATTCAGCTCAAGCGTGTCATGGAAATGCTGCAACAGCTCCTTTCTTTTCTGCTGGCGAAGCATTGATATGTGCAGTTTGATGCTCCGAAGATCATCAAAATCCGCGCATGTCCTTGCAAACGATTCTTTATCAGATATATCCTTGTCTATATCCTCCACAATCTCAGTATGTATCTCACCCCTTAAGCACAGCGCTTCCTCAAGCTCCGCTATCCTGTCCTCAAGAAACTTCACCCTGTCAAAAAGATTGCCTATAATCGCTGGGCTGACGCATTTGAGAGACTCTATCCCGTCAATGTCTTCCCTCGGAACACTCTCTTTCTGCATAATCTTTATAGTATCTGCCGCCTTCACATCTTCCGGCGGCTCCTCCTCTGGCCGGGGCGCCCTGCTTGCGATCTTATACAGAAGATCTTCCTTGTCAGTTTCCTGGTATTTTTTTGAAAGCGGCTCACCCTCGTAATCCTGCTTTCCCATCTCAGGAGTTTTATGCGTCATATATTCTTTTGGTTTAATATACTCGCGCTTTTTATCCTTATACATAAACATTGCACCTCTTCCAACTCTAAAGAAAACCAACTGTCTTCAGTTGTCTTTAGATGTCTTTAGTCATTATAGACACAGATTGACAGGTAAATTTATAAACCTTACGACAGTTATCATCAAAAGATGACAACATTCTCGCGAATCCAGGCAAAACATATCTTCACGCACTGGAACATATTTATAATTTATTGTCTAATTGACAGAGCATGCCAAAAAAGAAATTCGACTGGAGGCTCAAACTGGACACTGGCAATTCCATAAAATTCAATGCACTCCTCTCCCAGACATCAAAATACGAGCATGTTTACAAAGGTACTGACGACCCACAGATGACCCAGATGTGGCTCGGCATGCTTGAGATATACAAGAAGCAGGAAGCTATCGCAAAAAGGCTCGATACACTCGAGAAAAAACTATTTTCCACAAAAAGCAAAAAAAGAGCAGGCCTGCTTAGCGACCTTGAAAACTATTGATCAAGCGGAACTTCCTCAAACGGCTTATCCATAATATGACTAAACAGCCTCTTGTGATTCTCTGGCTCTGTAAGGAACTTCAGGCGGTATGGGTTACGAATCATGTTGTATATCGGCTCATTTCTCCTGAGCCCGAGAAGCACACACTTATCCGGCTTTTTAAACTTGATGACATTCAACATATTGTGATACACAGGATTCTTTAATGTTTTCTCTGCAGTCACGAAATACACACCGCCCTTCAATTCCTTTATGCCCCCGTAAACTGACTTAAAATCCCGGGCCACCCAGTTAGACATTACGAGGATATCATCCTGCGTATTTATCGTGATATGCGCATAACCAGGAGGGATAATTATCTTATCGCCCTTTTTTGCTTTTATAAAATACACATCCCGCACTTTCTTCCCATCTGTCTTTTGCAGGAGATAAAGCCCCTCACCCTTTACTACCTCATACAACTCAGTATAGGTTACATTAGTATTAGGAACAATTGGGTGGCTGTGGCCCGCGGTCTTAACAAACTCATGGCCAAGGGCGCCGGCAGGTATGACTGTAATATCATAGCGCAGATTACTCTTCTCAATCTCATGCGCATCCTCTTCTCTTGACACATCGCGAAACATATAGTATAGCTTTTGCTCAGTATCAGCCTTGCCAAGCCACTTCCTGTCAAATATGACATCAGCCATATCCTTAAGCCTGCGAACAGTTGGCTGCATCTTCCTCCCCTCAACTATCATCACATTGTTCTGGACATCATACACAATATCCAGCCCAGTCTGCTCTTTCAGATCAATCATATTTACCACTATAGCAGCTACTTACCATCTTTTCTGGACAGCACATCCATTTTCCTCTCGAGCCTGTCAATTGCCTTATCCATCCTCGTTGTCTGCGCAAGCACCTCATTCAGGATATCAAGTAACTGACTGTAGTCTTTTGTTTTCATCATAATCACCTGGCTATACTTAACTCTCATAGTTTATAAATTATTTGGTGAACACACACCTTTTATTTGCCGGAAATATAATCACTAAACAATCTCAATCCCGGGCTTCCCCGGCTCTGCGCGCCTGGCCTTCTCAGACGCCCCTTCTTTTTCTATGATCACAACAGCGCACCCAAGCTCCTTTTCAAAGAACTCCTTCGCATCGCCTATTGCCTCCTTTTCCTCTGCTTCAGGCATGATTTCCAAAAGGTCGTGGCGCTTCATCAATGCACCTGCATATTTTACCGCATCCTTGCCTCTCTTCCTTATATCATCATGCTTCATGATCTCCTGCACGAGATTTTTCGGCTTTTCAAGGGCAATCCCGTATATTTTGTACTTATATGCAGGGCTGGGATAAATATTCACTTTCTTTGGGACCTTACTCACTATTTTCCGGATTTCCTTTATGTCATCCAGGATTGACTTTGCCAGCTCCTCTTTCCTCTCGGCAGCCTTGTCTATATACTCTTCCCTGTATTCCGGCCATGAGTATGTCGACACATAA
Organism: Candidatus Nanohalarchaeota archaeon; assembly: GCA_030594795.1. Taxonomy (GTDB): domain Archaea; phylum EX4484-52; class EX4484-52; order EX4484-52; family B79-G9; genus B79-G9. Next base: position 5,698 of record JAUVEK010000062.1, read on the forward strand.
GCTTTGTTTCCAAGCCGCTCCCAGTTCTCTTCCGCAAGATGAGGAGTGAACGGGCTCAATAGGAGAAGAAGCGCATCAATCGCTCTTGACAGGACAATCTTCTGCATTTTCGAGAGCTTCTCAACTCTTTTCGTATACCTGTTGATTTCATTCACAAGAGCCATTATTTTCGCAATCGCAAAACTGAGCTTATGCGCATCAATATCCTCTGTAACCCCGCATATTGCTTTCTCAGTCTTCGAAAGCAGGTTCTTCGTATCAGTATCAAGACCAGCCAGGTCTATTTTACCTTTTGTATAGCTCCCCTTGTTAGCATCCACAACCCTGTAGACCCTCTGCAGGAACCTGTAAGCCGCGCTCACCCCTTTATCCGACCACTCAAGCTCTTTCTCAGGGAGCGCCGCAAAAAGTATAAACAATCTCGCAGTATCCGCCCCGTATTTATCCATAATCTCACCCGGGTCCACCGTATTGCCAAGCGACTTCGACATTTTGGCACCATCCTTCAGCACCATCCCCTGCGCAAGAAGCCTCCCAAACGGCTCACGAACATCAGTCAGTCCCAGATCCCCGAGAGCTTTAGTAAAAAACCGCGCATAAAGAAGATGAAGAATAGCATGCTCTATCCCGCCGATGTACTGGTCAACAGGCATCCAGTACTTGGCGCTTTCCTTATTAAAGGGAACATTACCCTCTCGCGGCGACGTATACCTGAAAAAATACCACGAAGAATCAACAAACGTATCCATCGTATCTGTCTCGCGCCTGGCAGGGCCGCCGCATTCAGGGCACTTCGTCTCAACAAACTCCTTTACCTTATCAAGAGGATTCCCTGCCCCCGCAAACTTCGCATTCTCCGGCAGAACCACAGGCAGATCCTTCTCAGGAACCGGGACATGGCCGCACTTCGCGCAACTCACAACAGGTATTGGCGTCCCCCAGTACCTCTGCCTTGAGATAAGCCAGTCCCTCAGCTTATAATTGACTGCCTTCCTCCCGCAGCCCTCACCAATCAGGTACCCTGTTATCTTCTCCTTTGCAGCCTCATTGCCGATGCCATCAAACTTGTCTGAATTGACCATGATGCCGGGCTCAACATACGCCTTTTTCATGGTCTTCAAATTAAGTTTCTTACCCTTTGGACTAATGACCACCTTAAGGGATAGCCCATATTTCTTCGCAAACTCAAAATCCCTCTGGTCATGAGCAGGGACCGCCATGACCGCCCCGGTCCCATATCCCATAAGCGCATAATCCGCAATATATAAAGGACACTTATCACCATTAACAGGATTTATAAAATATTTTCCAATAAACATCCCATTCTTCTCCTTCGTCTCATCACTGCGCTCGATAGTCGAAAGCTTCTTCACTTTCCCAACAAAATCCCGGACCTTCTTTTCATAAGGCGTGCCACTCACAAGCTCTGCCACAAGCGGGTGCTCAGGCGCAAACACAAGATAAGTTATCCCGAATACAGTATCCGGTCTTGTCGTAAACGTGGATACATTAATATCCGAATCCACAACCTTAAAATCAATCTCTGTCCCGTACGACTTGCCTATCCAGTTCTTCTGCATGACCCTGACCCTCTCAGGCCAGCCTTCCAGCTTGTCAATATCATCCAAGAGCTCATCAGCATACGCCGTAATCTTAAAGAACCACTGCTCAAGGCTCTTCTCTTCCACAACAGAATGGCAACGCCAGCATTTGCCATCCTCAACCTGCTCATTTGCAAGAACAGTCTGGCACCTCGGGCACCAGTTGATCGGCGCTTCCTTCTTGTAAACAAGCCCCTTCTCATAAAGCTTCAGAAATATCCACTGGTTCCACCTGTAATACTCAGGCCTGTACGTATCCACTTCCCTCGACCAGTCATA
>JAUVEK010000079.1 GCA_030594795.1 Candidatus Nanohalarchaeota archaeon
ACCTCAAGATACCTTAATGTATTCACGACACCGAAAAAGCCTGCTTTTACAAAATAGTTGTTTATCCTGTATGCTTCGCCAAGTTCCACGCCGAGTGTCGGTGTTCCGTGATTGGTGGCGCACGAGGTAAGCATGGAATCAGCGCCATCGGGAGACATTGCAATGAGTGTCCCGAAAACCCTTGAAAGCGCTTTTACCTGGTTTATTCTCCTGCATTTCCTTATCCTCGTATGCGGCAAAAGCACCCTCCCCTCAGGTCCTGTATGGAGGTCAATGCCATAATCAGAATGAATCACAATTTCATTAAATATTTCATGAGCCAGCTTTTCGCTAAACGTTCCGGAAGGATTGCCTGGAAAGCACCGGTTCAGGTCTTTGTTGTCATATATTGTGTTTCTCTGCCTTGTTGAAAAAGCGACTGGGTTGGCTACAGGAAGAAGTGTGACTTCACCACTGATGTTTCTTTTTTCAAGGTATGGCTTAAGCCTTCTTATCACCTCGATGCCTGTAAGTTCGTGGCCGTGTATTCCTGCAATCACAAATACTTTCGGGCCGTCTTCATGCCCGTGTATCACAGAGTATCTTACTTTTACCCGCTCTGTTTGCGATTTTTCTATCTCCAAAAATTTGTCTTCAATTATTGCCATGGGGTTCGCGCCTGTCCTTTTTTCGATATTGAACATATTTGTATGGGATGCTTTCAGCATAAGTTTTCTACTTTTTTTGTTAATTGCGGATAAATCTTATTCAAAAATTCAATGATTTTTTCTGCATAGTTTTTGTCAAAATTTTTACCATAATATTTTATGCCATTCCTAAAATATCTCAGATCATTCATGAATCTGACATCATTTTCCGGAAAACCCATGCAGCTCATATAGGCAACTTCTGCTTCATGCGCACCTTCACCTGAAGCGTAAAAGCCATCTGAAATGAATTTTGCCCGTATTAGTTCTATCAGGATGTCATAGGAGTTTTCAATAAAGTAATTCGCATTTTTATCTGAAATACTTATTTTATCAAATATCTCGGTTAGGAATTCTCTTCTTTTTTGTGCTTCCCTGATAAGTGATCTTGCACGGGGGATGTCAGGAGCCCTCTTTCTGATGATATTGCTTTTTAAAAATTCGTCAAAGTCTTTTAATGGCCTCATAGTTCAACATACCCGTTTAATGTTATTCCATTCAAGATGTTTGCGCAGAGATTTCTATTTATTTTGCTGAATCGGTCATAGTAATGAATAAAGACTGTTCTTTCAAGGATTTTATCAAAGCAGCTCAGATCTGTTTCTTTTTCTTTCGAACCTATCACAGCAATATCTATGTCTGAAGTTGCGGTGTCTTCCCCCAGTGAATAGCTGCCAAATAAGATGATGGTGCATCCCGGAAAATTTTCTGAGAGATACATTGGGAGGCCGGATTCATAGATCATTTTCAGGTTTTCGATTCTCTTGAAAGCGATGACTTTTTCATTGTCCCTGTCCAACTCTACAGAACTAAGGTTCATATTCTGGGTTTTTTCGATTTTTACTAATAATTCCTTTTTTAATGCAGGCAAAGCTTTGGCCACAGCAGTAGGAGAGACTTTCAGCAGCCTGGAGATGCCTCTCTGGTTCAGGGCCATACCTGCCTTGATGCATAGGAGGCGAAATATCTCATTCTGGAGTTTTGTAAACTTTAGTTTATACATGTCCATAATAGTTTATAATTGTAAACTTTAGTTTATATAGTTTACGTTTTTGTGTGTGAATGCTAATATAATAGTGGGCATCCTGTCCCAAAAAACCAATATTTTATAAATGTATCCTGAGTTAAATAACATCTTATGCGGATAAATATAAAAGAAACGAAAGAACAGGCAAAGAAGGACTTTGAGAAAGCATGGATTCAGACATCTTCTTTGTTTGAAGGGAAAGGGTCCCGGAAATTCACATTCAAAAAAAAGGATGGAAAAGAGCATATACTCGGGAAAACAATAGACCGCCTGCGACGCATACTTCTCGAAATAGGGTTTGATGAAACTGAAAACCTGACAATCATACCTGAAGAGGATGTTTATCGCGAGTATGGTCCTGAATCTGCTGTGATACTTGACAGGGCATTCTACATTGCAAAGCTTCCAAGACCGGAAATCGGGCTGAATAATAAAGTGGTTCTGAAAATTAAAAAGGTTGCCCAGGAGATTGATGTTGATGCATTAAAAGACATACTTAGGGAATATAAAAAAGGAAATATCGAAGGAGACGATTTTGTAGAGGAGCTTGTAGTGAAACTTGGCATTAAGACTGAGGAGGCTACTGCGATTATTGAGCTGTTCTCTGAATTGAAGGATCTTGAGCCGGTTCCTACGAATCTTACTTTAAGAACCCACATGAGCGGTACATGGTACCATACGCTTTCCAGTATGCAGGATAAGGCTGACTTTCCTGTTGCTTTGTTTTCAATCGGCAGGCGCTACCGCAATGAGCAAAAAGAGGATGCAGGACACCTTCGGGTGCATAACAGCGCATCCGTTGTCATAATGGACCCGGATATTGATATGGTTGCAGGGCGCAGGATTGTTAAGAAGATATTTGAGAAAATCGGGTTTAAGAAGATAAAGTTCGAGACCAAGAAGGCGACGTCGAAGTATTATGCGCGCGGGATGGAAGATGAAGTGTTTGTCATGCATAATGGCAAGTGGCTTGAGATAGCTGATATGGGTATGTATTCTGCTATTTCGCTTGCAAATTTCAATATAAAATATCCTGTGTTTAACGTGGGTTTTGGTGTCGAGCGCCTTGCTATGGTGCTTGAGGGGTATAAGGACATAAGGGAGATGATGTTCCCTCAGTTTTATCTTGAAGATAAGCTGAATGATGAAGAGATTGCCCGTGATATCAAGTTTATTGATGAGCCGAAGAGTGCGGTTGGAAGAAAGATTGCAGAGTCTATTGTTGATACTGCTTCAAAGCACAGGGATGATATTGCGCCGAGCGAGGCTGCTGCATGGAGCGGGGTGGTAAATGATAAGAAGACAGATGTGTCTGTGGTTGAGGTTGAGGAAGGCAAAAAGCTGGTTGGGCCTGCAGGATTTAACAGGATTTTTGTTCGGGATGGAAGCATTGTCAATGGCCTTGATGAAAAGGGAGGAGTTGCGACAGGCATATCCTTTATTGAGGCAATTGCAAATAAGGCAGCTTCCGATATTGAGGAGGGAATAACCGGTGATTTTAAGTCATATACCGGGATGGTGCGGTCTTTAACGGATATAAATTTAAAGATATCTGCCAAGTCCAAGAAGTACATTGAAACAAATAACAGGAAGAATGATATAAAAGGCGCTGTATTTGTTACAATTATAGCAAAAATGCGAGGATAGCATAGTGGCTATGTGGTCGCCTGCAGAGCGACTCACGGGAGTTCAATTCTCTCTCCTCGCTTTTATTTTTATTAAGATATATAAATCTCACAGGCACATTAATTCTATGGATTATTCTAAGTTTACAGACCTGAAGCGCGAGAACAAGGACCTCATTAACCTGAATCCACTGCAGACAGCAGGGAAGCTGACGAAAGAGGCGCAGAAGGTGCTCATTGAGTTCGGGGACGGCTATTCTGTATGTGATTTTTGCGATGGCGTCCTTGATGACATCGAAAAACCCCCGGTAAAGACATTCACAAGAGAAATCCTCCCAAAATTCCTCAACTGCGATGTAGTCAGAATCACAAACGGCGCAAGAGAAGGCATGTTTATTATAATGCACTCCCTCACAAACCCGAAAGACACCATCCTGGTTGATGAGAATGCTCATTACTCGTGTTTAGTTGCTGCTGAAAGATGCAGGATTAATGTAGTTAAAGTACCGAACAGCAAATGCCCCATAGACGCGATAGACGTCGCAAACTACGAGCCCCTGATAAAAAAACACAAGCCAAAGCTGATTTTGCTGACGTATCCTGAAGGGAATTATGGCAATCTTCCTGATGCGAAAAAGCTGGGAGCAATAGCAAAAAAATACAATGTTCCATACGCCCTCAACTGCGCATACTCAATAGGCCGGATGCCTGTAAACATGAAAGAGCTGGGAGCAGACTTTGTAGTCGCCTCAGGCCACAAATCCATGAGCGCATCAGGTCCCGTAGGCCTGATAGGCATGAACAAAAAATATGAAAATACTGTTCTTGCGAAATCAAAGGATTACCCGAACAAGGTTATAGAGTGCCTCGGCTGCACTTCAAGGGGGGCAACTATTGCGACGCTTATGGCGTCGTTCCCGGAAGTGGAAAAAAGAGTCAAAAACTGGGATCAGGAACTAAAAAAAGCGCAGTGGTTCTGCTCTGAGGTTGAGAAGCTTGGGTTTGTTTTGATAGGACAGAAGCCGCATAAACATGATCTGATGTTTTTCAGGACTGACGTTTTGTATGAGATTTCGAAAAAGCATAAGAAGAGAGGATATTTCCTTTACAAAGAGTTGAAGAAGAGGGGCATTATCGGCATAAAGCCAGGGCATACAAAGTCGTTTAAGTTGTCTACTTTCGGGATTTCCAGGAAGGATCTGGTTCGGGTTGTGAAGGCTTTTTCTGAGATTATAGAGGAGAACAGGAAGCTGCTGGCTTGATGGCTTACGTTCTATCACTGACATCTCAAGTAGTCTTTTCTTTTGTTAACATGCAGTTGAATCATTAGATTCTCATTTTGTCTATTTGTTTTTGGGCTGCAGGCGCCACAGTTACGGCTCTTACAGGTTTTTTCATCCCGTACAATACTCTTATTTTGGGTGTTTTTGCGTCTGAATACCTTGCTGTCAGGCTGGCGGCTGTTTTTATTGCATCTCGTGTTTTTTTGCCCTGGAGAATCGTGGTTGGGCTGCCGCAGTCAGGGACTTCGAATATATAGTCTGTTTTGTTTTTCAGGTTTAGCAGCCGCTTGTTGCCGGGTTCGTCTATCCCGACTATTATCTTGTTTCTTCTGAACCGGAAATGCCTGCCGGTTTTTAGCAGGTCTATGTCTTTTTCTGTGATTCTGTTCTTATGGCGGAATAAGTCGCTTACCTTGCTTGCGAATTCTTTGCAGGTCAGGAGGCATCCTCCCCCCGGAGACTGAAAATCATCTATTTTGAACTTTTTTGCAAGGCTCATCTGGAGTTTCCTGGACCTTCCTGTTATTGAAAAAAGATTGTTCCTGTTTATCCAGCCCTTTTTTTCTGGTTCTGTTTTTGGGAGGGATCCTGCTGACAGGGGTCTCAGGACTTTGTTTTCGAGGGCTGATTCTTTTTCTATGATTTTAAGGGCTTTCATGTGCTGGGTCATGGGCCTCTGGCCGAGTACCTCGCCTGTGAATATGAATTTTGCCCTAATTTGTTTTGCGTATTTTTTTGCTTTTTTCAGCATGTAGAGCCTGCAGTCGATGCATGGGTTCATGGCACTGCCGTGGCCATGCTTCGGGTTTCGGATGATTTTCAGGTATTCTTTGTCTGCGCTTATGACTTTCAGGGGGATGTTGAGATATTGCGCTGATTTTTCAGCGCTGATTTTTGCGGTTTTGCTGCGCTCATAAAAAGGGGTGCTTATCATGAGTGCAAATACGTCTATGTTTTCATTCTGCACTATTTTTGCTGCCAATACAGAGTCCAGGCCGCCTGAAAAGAGGCAGACTGCTTTTATTTTTCCAGTCATTTTGATCTTACCATATTGAGTATTTCACATGCTTTGCAGATGTTGTTTCTTGCAGGCTCGCCGCAGATGCTGCAGGATTTTAAGTCCTTTGCACTGTTATTCCGGGTGCATGCTTTAACAAGCATTGGCTTTTGTTTCAGGTAATTCATCACAATATTGCGCTTCACATCCGAGTAATGCGATTCAAGGTTGTCGAGGGTGTTTTTGATATCTCTCCTGAAGACTGCGCCTGATAGGGGGCAGCGGTCGTATAATACATGAAATTTCATGATTTCTGTGTATTTCCGGATGTCTCTGTCTCTTGCAAAATACAGGGGCTTTACTCTTTGTGCGAATCCGGCGTGTGCGCTTGTGCCTGTTTTCGGGCCTAGGCCGGCGCTCAGGTATGGGTTTCCTTTCAGGATGTTCATGAAGAGAGTCTGTGCCTCATCATCCAGATTGTGCCCTGTGACCAGTTTGTCTGCACCAAGGTCTTTTGATTTCTTGTTTAATATCCATCTCTTGATTATGCCGCATATTGTGCAGTTTTCATAGTGTGTTTTTCTTTTGGCAACAGACATCACGTGCTCAATGGGGCATCCTATCTCATCTTTTATCTTAATCTC
>JAUVEK010000060.1 GCA_030594795.1 Candidatus Nanohalarchaeota archaeon
GTTCAGAGGCACTTCCCGATGGTGCATTGTTCCTTCTCTATCAATTTCAATTATTTCAAATTTTTTTGTTTCTGGATTATAATTACCAATATGATAATTATTCTGTGCTAAATTATAATCATCTGCAAAACTCTCGGGGTCATTAGCGTCATTCTCATAGGGGGTAGTGTCAAATGAGCCTACTGGTACATATGTTAGTGGTGCACCTGTATAACTAAATTCAGAGCTAAGCCTTTCTGCCATTTCTCCTGCTATGGAAGGCACAGAACTGCCTGTTTTAATACCTAATTTAGCCATAACTTCCTCTGCATGTGATGTTTGTGCAAATACAGCACTGAATAATTTATTGTCCACTCTATAGAAAACCGCAACACCCGTAGGTGGTCTCGAAAATGCTTCGTCTATATATAAAACCTCCTTTTATAATTTATCTTTAATTTTATTCTGAGTCAAATTGGTTGTAAATGTGTATATTAGAGGTCGTAAAATTATTTAAAAGTATCTTTAGTCACTACTTATACGGGATGTATCTTCAGGGTGGATTTGGTATTTGGTTTTCTGATCGGTGACATCGCGCCGAAAGAGTTATTTAACTGTCAAGAGAGTATATAGACATAAAAAACTTCATTAAGCATTCTAATACATGGTCCTGATACGCGCAAAAGATACTGAAGATGGATGGCAGAAAGCTGTAAGCGCAGTATATTCCAAAGGCGACCTCCTCACGACAGAAGACGGAGACAAAACAAAGGAGATAATCGGGCTTATTGTGAAGATATCTCATCCGTCGCTTGGTGACAGGGAAGTCCCAAAGCAGTACCCGTTCAAAGGGAGAGCACTCCAGGATTACATTGACCAGCTTATGACTCCCCTCAATAAGTGGAATTTTGAGTATACTTATGGTGAGCGAATCTGGAACTGGGACGGGAAGATTAACCAGATCCAGTTTGCAATTGAGCGGATTTCCGAGAATATGCATACGCGAAGGGCTACGTGCGATCTTGCGATACCTCCGAAAGACACAGTCTCAAATGACCCGCCATGTCTTCGCATTATTGATTTCAAGATACGCGAGGTTAAAACTGCGCCCATGCTTCCGCCTGTGAAGCGCCTTATGATGACTGTGCTTTTCAGGTCGCATGATATTTTTGGAGCAACTTATGCCAACTGGATAGCGCTTGCGAATCTGCAGAAGTATGTTGCAGATGAGGTCTCAAAGAAAAACGGCAACAATGTTGTGCCGGGTGAAATCCATAGTTACTCGATTTCTGCGCATATATATGAGAGGGATTTTGACGGCGCGGATAGTGTCACATGCTCTTTATCCAGTAAATGATATAAATGGCTGGCGACAATAGAGATTAATGGAATTGTCAATAGGCATTATTTTTGGATTAGCTGCCATGGTTGGTTATGGATTGAGTACGGCGATTGCGCAGGTTCCGGTGAAAAGTATCGGGAGTTTAAGGGCTGTGTTTTTCAGGGGAATCTTTGCGAGTTCTATATTGTCTGTAGGTGTTTTGTTTTTCTGGAATGAGTGCATTTTTTCTCCTGTTTATGTTCTTTTGGCGCTTGCTATCTCTTTTGTCGGCTATGTCGGGCTTATCAGTTTTTATAAGGCGCTTAAGATAGGGGTGGTTGGTGTTGTGACGCCTATCGCAAATTCTTCGATTGTCTTTACTGTTCTTCTTTCGGTTTTGTTTTTCGCTGAGAGTCTTGGGTTTGTGCAGGTTTTTTCTATCGGCCTGATTGTTTGCGGGATTGTGCTTATTTCTGTGGATTTCAGGGATTTGCGGAACTCATGCGTATTTGATAAGTCCAGCGGCATTGTTTATGCAGTTGTCAGCTGCTTTTTGTGGGGATGCGCTTTTTTCCTGTTCAAGATTCCGGTGAATGTGCTTGGACCTGTTTTAACTTCTTTTGTTATTGAGGCAGGAAACATGATCTATAGTGGCATGAGCCTTAAGTTTTCGGGAAAGGGTTTTGGTTTTCCCTCCAGGAAGAACATGAAGTATCTTTTCTTTGTTGCTCTTTTCGGGGCGCTTGGGACACTGGCTTTTAATTATGGGATTGGTGTTGCGGATGTCAGTATTGTTGCTGCGCTTGCGTTTGCGAATCCGCTTGTGGCTGCACTTTATGCCAAGTTTGCGTATAAGGAGAAATTGAGGGGGTTGCAGTACTGCGCTATGGTTTTAATATTGGCGGGGATTGTCTTGATTAGTTATTTTTAGGGATTGATTTCAATGGTGTTTGTGTTTTTTTCTTTAGCTAAAAATTTATTTTTACTTGAATTCACTATCCATTAAGGAAGGTTTAAAAACCTCATCAAGTTCTTCTATCATATAAGCCCTCATTTCAGCTAGAGTCTCTCTATCCATGTTTTCGTGACTGAATGGATAAGTAGCTTCATTTTCTCCATACAACATAAAAAAATCTTTCCAATCATCAGAAATCTCAGTAATTCCATACATTTCAGGGTGAATAAACGGGTCAGTTCCCGGAAGAGGAATGAAGTTAAACAGGTTGTATGAATCAATAGGCATCTTTTTTAGATTTTTAACTGATTCCTTAACTGTTTTCCAAGTTTCTCCAGGAAATCCCACAATTATGCCTGCTCTAATTTCTATTCCCTGTTCCTTGGCTAAGGTTATGCCCTTTGTCATTTTTTCCACGGATTTTCCTGTACCCATTATTTCATGCATTTTTTGGCTTCCTGACTCTACACCGCATCCTACCATTTTACACCCGGATTCCGCTAATAATGGAACAGTTCCTTCGGTTAAATCCTGCGCTCTACAATAAACTCTATAAGGTTTTCCAAACGCTTCTAACATAGGCGCAATTTCTCTTAAGAATCTTCTATTCATCAAGAAATTATCGTCAATAAATCTTAAAGCAGCCACATCATACTCTTCATCTAATTGGTATAATTCTCCCATGACATGCTCAGGTGATCTCATTCTCACTTTATCTCCAAGTGCTGCAGTATGGCAATATATACACTTCCAGGGACATCCTCTGCCTGACAATATTGAGACTGTAGTTTCGCCTGCAGTAACCCGATCATATGAATTTATATCAACTAATGAGTAATCATTGTATGGTAATTTGCTTAAATCCTGAGGAGCAATACAATTTATTATGTTATCTGAATGTTCTTGATCAGTAGCCATTTCCTCAATTAATGAGGGCAATGTTACCTCTGCCTCTCCTACAATTACATAGTCAAAATCCTTAGCAGTTTCTTCAGGCAATGCAGAAGCATGAGGTCCTCCAACCATTATTGGAGATTGAGAAATTTGGCGAATTTTATCTCTTAATGTTATGGCATCAGGATAAGATGAAGTAAATAAAGTCATGCCGTAAATATCAGCTGATGGAATGTCATGATGTTGGCCTCCTGCAAAATCAAGAATTGTGACATCATGACCTGAATGTTTCAATGCAGTTCCAAGATACAATAAACCAGTTGGTGGATCTATTCTATCATCCAATAATTCAGGTGATGGTGGACGTATCAGGCAGATATTCATTTTAAACACACATATTTTATTTATGTTTTATTGATGAGGGAGATAAGATTTTATTAATAAATCCATGTTTATTGCCAAATACTTATTTCTTTGTCAGGAGCGCGTAAACTACCATAAATCCGGTTGCAGTACTGTAGAATATGCCCGCTGGCATGACTGTACCGAAGAGAAGGACTTCTTTCATGATGATGAAATGTTTTTTCAGCCTGTCAAAGAGAGGTTCTTTTTTGGGTTTTTTTGTTTCGGTCATGAGTATCATCTTTTGATAGTTACTATAGGAGAGTCACAACTTTATAATGTTATTCTTTGACTGTGCTTTTCTGCTCATCCAAAATAATTTAAATGTCACTCTACAGTTGTAATATCGTTATGAACTCAAAGAACAGTCTTTTTTGTGTAATAGTGCTGGTTTTGCTTGGAATTGCGCTGTATGTTTTTTTGCCCGGGCTCTTGAAGTCGGTACTTGGGCTTCTTTTTGTGCTTTTTATCCCGGGATTTATATCAACTTATGCATTTTTCGATAAGGATGAAATTGACTTGGTTGAGAGACTCGCATTGTCAATCGGGTTGAGCATATCTCTTGTTGTTCTTGTTGTTATGTTTTCAAACCTTTATCTGAAGATACCGATAACATTCGTGACTATTGTTTTGCAGATATCGGGGATATGCATGTTTTTTATGCTGGCTATACTTGCTAAAAGGTCGCGTGCAGTGAGGGGTGTGTATGCAGGAACTGTCAATGTCCTGACTCTCAGGACAGGGAACCCGAAGAGGACGCTGATGCATCTTGCGCCAGCAGTCATCATATTATTGTTAGTGTTGAATATTGCTTATCCTGTGATTCTTTCAAAATATGGCGGACAATACTGGGATGAAAATATGGAATATGTCATATATAACCCGGTTGACGGGTCTTTTGAGGATGCGAAGGGCATCAGAATATCCCGGCTGCGCACGATTAATTTTGAGAACGGGCTTGTGTTCCTGGGTTATGATATCCGCCACTCCCTCAAGAGGGGTGAAAAGGCGCACGTAAATTACTATTTCCAGTCAAAAAAGGATGTGTCAATAGAGGGACTGACTGTTGTCACGGATTTTTGCATTGACGGGCCGGTGTTTCAAAACCACGTTCTGTTTCCTTCGATTGAATTGAAGAAAGGGCAGATTCTTTCGATATCGAATGACGTTACTATACCAAAGGATATTCCTGCAACAGTGTACACGATGCATGTATCGCTATTCAGGGGGCATGGTTTGGTGAAAGCCAGAGATTCCAGTGAGGCTGGGAAGGTGAATATACCTTATTATTTCGATGAATTGTATGATTCATCAATGGATGTCCTGTCGTTTTATAATGGCAGGAGTATAGTCCATGAGAAAACAACTATAAGCAGACTGCGCGTCTGTATTTTTGAGGAGAAAATTGCGTTTCTCGGCTATGACCTGAGCCCGGGTGTGGTTGCGCCGGGTTATAAGTTCCAGGTAACATACTACTGGAAATCACTTGATTATGTGGAGAAGGATTATACTGTGTTTGTCCATGTGATTGACTCAAGGGGGAGGATTGTTTTCCAGCAGGATCATAAGCCGCCTGTCCCTACATCCAAATGGGTGCCCGGGGATATAATATCGGAGAAATATGATGTGCGTGTGCCGTCTCATGTCAATGAAAGCACTTACAGGATACGGTTTGGGCTTTATGATGTGCTGAGCGGTAAAAGGATGCCTTTGAGCGGCAGGAGCGCGAGGAATAATGCGCCGTATCTTTCGCAGATTACTGTGAGGGAGAAGCGCATTGAGGATTATTATAACCAGAATATGATTGTATTGGTTGCGGATATGACAGAGAACACATTTATCCTGATGAGGAACATAACAATTGCGAACCCGGTGATAATTGATTACGGTCCTGTTGCTGTGCTCGGGTATGAGCTGGGTGATCTGCGTGCCGGGGAGACTGCCAGGCTGACTTATTATGTTAAGGTTCTGGATATTAGAGGAAAATATTTGATTCATACGCTTATAACTGAGACTGAGGGGCCCGGAATCATAGCATTTGATGCTGAGCTGCCTTCTGTGGAAGAAGGGAGTGTTATTGCTCTTGTGGTCCCTGTGGAAGTTCCTGATTCTTATGGCAGGAGTGGCTCTATTTTTACTTTTGCGCTGAAGGACGGTGACAGCGGTGAATATATTGGGAGCACAAACAAGGTATTTGAGCGTGTTGAGGTAAAATAGGGATTGTGGGTTTAATCTGCGAAAACGAGCAAATCCCGGGAAACATCCAGACAAGACTGTTCTACAGGGGAAATTGAATATCTTTATAATATTTACTTTCTTATTCCATAGTAAAGTTCAGATAAGGCTACAGATATTACCTATTTGGTGGAATAAATGCATAATTACAAGGACTTCCCGGAAGCTGGCGAGTATGTTATTGTCACTATTACTAATATCAATCCAAACAGTGCATTTGCGAAACTTGATGAGTACAAGAACAGGAGTGGAATGATACATATTTCCGAGGTTGCAAGTACATGGATAAAGGATATCAGGAAATACCTGTCTGTCGGCAACAAGAAGATTGCGAAGGTAATATCTGTCGACGTCTCAAGAGGATATATCAACCTCTCGATAAAGAGGGTCAAGCCAACGACTGAGAGAGAGAAGAAAACAGAGTGGAAGAATGAGAAAAAAGCTGAGAACCTTCTTTCGATGGTCGCAAAGGATATGGGTTCAACTCTGGATGAGGCATACAAGAAGGCGGGTTTTGAACTTCAAAAGAAATACGGTCTGCTATATAGTGCTTTTGAGTTAGCTGCCACGGAGGGAGTATCGGCGCTTGTCGAGGACGGTATTGATAAGGAATGGGCAAAAAAAATTGAAGGCGTTGCCAGGAAAAACATTAAGCCAAAAGAAGTTACAGTAAAGGGTGTTCTTGATATCAAGTCATACAAGCCTAATGGCATTGAAATCATTAAAAAAGGGTTGAGCCAGTCGGATGATGAGAATGTGAGCATAGCTTATGTCAATGCGCCGAAATATTCAATTAAAGTGACGTCGGGGGACTATAGAGAATGCGAGAGAATATTAAAAGAAAGCTCCCAGAAGATAATAGAATATGTGACTAAAAACGGCGGGGAAGCAACTCTTGTGAGAGTAAAGTAGGATGAGTGAAATGATACCACATATCATGTTCTGCACACAATGCAGACGATACACATTAAAAGAGAAATGTCCTGAATGTAAGTCTGTGACGCATGATCCCAAGCCGCTCAGGTATTCGCCACAGGACAGATACGGGAAATACAGACGGATGGCAAAGATGAAAGTTGAAGTGGAGGAGTGAAAAATGGTTCGAGAGACTAAAGTTAATTTTTTAAGCAAGCCAAAATTAAAAAACCCGGTGTTTATTGAAGGGCTGCCGGGAATAGGATATATCGGGCGCAATGCTGCGGGGTATCTTGTGGATGAGCTTGGCGCAGTAAAGTTTGCTGAGCTTCTTTCGCCGCATTTCCCCCCGGTTGTGCTTTTGGACCCGACAAAGAACGGCATGATTGTCGGGCTTAAAAACGAGTTTTATTATTATAAGGCCAAGTCGAAGGATGAAAGAGATATGATAATCCTGATTGGCGACTCGCAGAGCATGGATCCGCAGGGCCATTACATCATTGCGGATGTCATTCTTGATACGATTGCGATGTTCGGTGTGAAGGAAATCATTACTATTGGCGGTTTCGGTACAGGAGAGTTGAATGAAGATTCTTCGAAGGTGTTCGGGGCTGCTATCCTGCCTGAAAAGGTTAAAACTTTCGAGAAACTTGGGGTGCAGTTCAAGGATACTAATATCGGGCAGATTATAGGCGCTTCAGGGCTTCTTATCAGTCTTGGGCAGCAGAAAAATATGGAAGGTGTATGCCTGATGGGTGAGACTTCAGGGCTTCTGCTTTCGGACCCAAAGTCTACTGAGGCGGTTCTTGAGGTATTGGCAAAGTATTTAAATATTAAGCTGGATATGAGTAAGATTGAAAAGAAAGTAAAGGAAATTGAGAAAATGATTGAAAAAATCGAGAATCTCCAGACCAAGCTTGCTACGCATAGCAAAGAGCATGAGGATTCTTTAGGGTATAT
>JAUVEK010000145.1 GCA_030594795.1 Candidatus Nanohalarchaeota archaeon
ATCAGCATAGAGATAAGAAACAACAGCAGGCGCTCATTAGACGATGTGCAGGTCCAGGACATGGTTCCGCAGGTATTCAGTATCATAGAGAGCAGCGGAACAATCAAACCTGCACTTGTAAAACGCAAGAAAAACGGAACCTTGCTCGTATGGAAACTTGGAAAACTGCCACCAAAAGACGAAAGGATAATATCCTATAGAATCAAGCCAATACTTGATGTTGAAGGAGGAATAAAATTACCGCCTGCAAAAATAATCGGAAAAGACCCGAACAACGTAAAAAAGAAAAGCATATCGCAGCACATAACAATAAAGTAAGATTCTGAACAATCAAACAGCACATAACACACACAAAATATAAAAGCTTAACCCATAAATATACACTACTGCACAAATATTACCCACCATTCTATCCCGTTGTAACTCAATTGGTAGAGTGCTCGGCTGTAGACAAGTACCTTTCGGTGCTTTGGATTAGCAGGCATTCACATAATGCGTGTAAACGATAATCAAAAACGCAGCTACCGAGTTGTTCCCGGTTCAAGTCCGGGCAACGGGACTCTTTACTTTGTTCAAATCCCTATACAAACCCATGAATGTGTGCCCACACATTAGTTACTTCTTTGTAACAAAGAACACAAGATATATAAATATGTATAGCTTATATCCATCCGATCAAAAGAACGTGACATTATGTATATGAAATATCGCTTCGAAGAAAAACGCCCTTTTAACGACATTAAGGCAATTTACGATGAAATGAAGAAGTCAGACATAGACGCAGAATACGGACCTATGGGATTTGCTATAAGCCCTATAAATGAAGAAGAAGTTGAAAAGATGTTTGAAATTTGCAAAAAATATGGCGTAGAACCATACCTCGAAAAAACAGTAGATTAGTTCGACATTCTCATCAACTCAACAATAACATTTATAAACTTAACCATTCAACTAAAAACTCTGGCGGTCATAGCGGAGAGGAAACACCCGATCCCATTCCGAACTCGGAAGTTAAGCTCCCCAGCGATTTGAGTTGTACTGTTTTTCGACGGGAACCTCATGACGCTGCCAGGCTCTTGATATTCACACACAAAATACATGCCATGTTCTCTAAAAATACTCTACTATACAATATCAATGGAGAAAAATACACAAGCGCCCCTGTAGTGTAGCTGGTCTATCATCAAGGACTGTCACTCCTTGGACTCGGGTTCAAGTGCATAAAATGCAAAAGCATTCATGCTGAAAATCCCGACGGGGGCGCCATTTCATTCTGACACTCTATCAACAAAAACCCTGTACAACTTCTCAACAGACCTCCTGTCAATCCTCTTTCCGAAGCACGAATGAGGAACAAGAGCCCCTGAAAAAGTCTTAGGGATATGCATAATCTCATGTATAAGTGTCCTGTCCTGATCCTCCATAGACTGCCTGTCAAACCGCTCAGACAAAACCTCAAGAACATAATGCGCCTCCACCCCAAGCGCCCTCTGCCATATACGCGGAAGCGACCATATACGCGCATAAGCCCTCGCTTTCGACTTCCATGACCGCATGCAGACAACATTCATGGCAGTGATATGGCTAAGCTCAAGTACCTCGATAATCTTATTGACGCGCTCTTGGACATCAGGCGCAGGCTCAAACTTCATCTACTTACCCCAGTACGTAAGCGCCTCATTCAATTCCCTGTATTCTTCAGGCAGCTTTCTCTTCCCAGGCCCAAGCATCTCAACAGCCTGCCTTATGGCCCTCGCACCAGCCTCCGTACCCTTCGGATGCCCGTGGCAGCCGCCGCCGAACTGCATAACAATATCCTGGCCCATATACTTCACGACTCCCCCCACGTGGCCCGGGTGCAGCCCCCCCGAAGCAACAGGCAAAACAGGCTTCGTGCCATGCCATTTCTGGCAAAGAACATCTCTCTTATCATCCTCTTTCACAACTTTGCCTGTAACACCCTCCTGGATCGACAAAACCTCCTCACCTGAGCCGTGCATCTTCCCGATGATTGCGCCTATATGCAATTGGTCAACCCCGATAAGCCTGGCAATCTTCGCAACAGTAAGCATAGAGATACCGTGTTCAGGATTCCTCGTGATTGCGCCGTGCATAGCGCGATGCGCATGAATGACAAGCCCAAGGTCCGCGTCCCTAAGCGTCTGGAGAGCAGAAAACCCTGCAGTCAGGATGTCAATCATCACATACTCCCCGCCATGCGCCTTCACAAACCTTGCCCTCCTCAGCATCTCATCAGTCTCAGCTGTAACATTAGGCATATAGAACTTCCTCTCACCGGTCCTGACTTCAGCCTTGTCGCGCGCACGAAGCGTGAGCCTGATGCGCTCATTAAACTTATTAAACACAAGTGAAGTAAGGTTCTCATCATCTTTCACAATATCAAGACCTCCAACCCACGCATTATATGCAACATCTGCATGGCCCTGTGAATCCAGCCCGACTTTCGGCTTGATGATGGTGCCGACAAGCGGCCTCTTATTTACTCCGGTCACTTTCCTGACGCCGCTAATTCCAAATGCAGGACCCTTATTCGCCGCAACCATACATCGCGGGAACGAAATATCAAGAAGCCGAAGCGACTTTATGGCATTCATGCCAAAAATATTGCCGGCAATGCTTGAAAGAATCTGCGCCACATTCCCGTCCTCAAAAAGCTCCCTTGCATACGCAATCTTCACAGTCCCCGCGCGCCTGTCAATCTCATA
>JAUVEK010000019.1 GCA_030594795.1 Candidatus Nanohalarchaeota archaeon
AGAGGTGCATAAAATGACAAAAACAATAGGAATTGACTTGGGAACAACTAACTCATGCGTGGCAGTAATGGAAGGCGGAAAGCCGACAGTCATCCCGAATGCAGAGGGCAACAGGACAACCCCCTCAATCATCGCGTTCACAAAAAAAGGGGAGCGCCTGGTAGGCCTCACAGCAAAGAGGCAGGCAGTGACCAATCCTGAAAATACATTATTTTCCATAAAAAGGCTTATCGGAAGAAAATTCACCGAACCTGAAGTCCAAAAAGACGTCAAGATAATGCCGTTCAAAATAATCGAGGCAAAAAACAAGGATGCATGGGTACAGGCAGGCGGCAAAGATTACTCTTCCCCCGAAATATCCGCGATGACACTCCAGAAACTAAAAAATGATGCTGAAGCCTATCTTGGCGAAAAAGTAGACAAAGCAGTTATCACAGTTCCTGCTTACTTCAATGACTCACAGAGGCAGGCAACAAAAGATGCCGGGAAAATCGCAGGCCTTGAGGTCCTGAGAATAGTCAATGAGCCCACAGCAGCAGCACTTGCATACGGCCTTGACAAAAAGAAAGACGAAAAAATCGCTGTATTCGACCTTGGCGGCGGGACATTCGACATATCCATACTTGAACTTGGCGACGGCGTCTTTGAAGTAAAATCAACAAACGGAGACACGCACCTTGGCGGCGACGACTTCGACCAGAATATAATCAATTTCCTTGTGGAAGAGTTCAAAAAACAGGAAGGAGTAGACCTGTCAAAAGACAAGATGGTCCTCCAGCGCTTAAAAGAAGCAGCAGAAAAAGCAAAAATTGAGCTTTCAAGCGCGCAGGAAACAGAACTAAACCTTCCCTTCATAACATCTACAGAATCAGGGCCGAAACACTTCAATTATACACTCACAAGAGCAAAACTCGAACAGCTCACAGAAGACCTCATCGACAGGACAATCGGCCCATGCAAACAGGCACTGAAAGACGCGGGACTAAAAACATCAGACATAAACGAGGTACTACTAGTCGGCGGCCAGACAAGAATGCCTGCAGTAGAGAAATCAGTCCAGCTATTCTTCGCAAAAGAGCCCAACAAAAGCGTAAACCCTGACGAAGTAGTAGCCATTGGTGCGGCTATCCAGTCAGGAGTGCTTGCAGGCGAAGTGAAAGATGTGCTTCTCCTCGACGTAACACCGCTTTCGCTCGGTATCGAGACACTTGGCAGTGTCTTCACAAAACTCATTGAGAAAAACACAACAATTCCGACCAAAAAGTCGCAGATATTCTCAACAGCAGCAGATAGCCAGACTGCGGTGACGATAAATGTCCTCCAGGGTGAGCGGGCAATGGCTGCTGACAACCACCCGCTTGGCAGGTTTGACCTTATAGGGGTACCTCCTGCGCCGCGGGGCATACCGCAGATTGAAGTAACGTTTGACATAGACGCAAACGGCATAATCCATGTCTCGGCGAAGGATCTTGGGACAGGCAAAGAACAGGCAATATCAATCAAGTCGGCAACAGGTCTTTCTGAAGAAGAGATCAAGAAGATGGAAGAAGAATCAAAAAAACACGGAGAAGAAGACAAAAAGAAAAAAGAATCAATTGAAACCAGAAACCAGGCAGAAAGCATTGTCTACACAGCAGAAAAAACCCTGAAAGAGCACGGCGACAAGGTGGATGATGCTACAAAAGACAAGATACAGAAAAGCATCGATGGCCTCAAGGAAGCACTGAAAGACGAAAAAGTGGACGCAGATACCATCAAAAAGAAGATAGAAGAACTCAATAACACAATCTATGAGTTGACCACAAAGATGTATCAGGATGCGCAAAAAGAGGCATCTAAAGAAGGGGAACCAAAGGCTGAAAAGAAGAAGGGCGATGAAGAAGTAGTGGATGCTGACTACAAAGTGGAAGATGAAGATAAGGATAAAGACAAAAAGAAGGAGAATAAATAGTGCCTTTCCATGAAAAACCCTAAACACTGTATTTTCAACTTGAAAAAGAATCTTCTACCCGACAGACAGATTTGTGATTCAGAATGACAAAAAAAGACTATTACGATATATTGGGTGTAGGCAAGGGTGCGTCGCCCGAAGAGATTAAGCGCGCCTACCGCAAACTTGCAAGAAAATACCATCCCGATGTCAACCCGGGAGACAAGAGTGCTGAGGGCAAGTTCAAGGAGCTTAACGAAGCATTTGAAGTGCTTGGCGACCCAAAGAAAAGAACGCAGTATGATCAGTTTGGGCATGCGGCATTCCAGCAGGGCGCAGGAGCCGGCGGGTTCCAGGGTTTCCGCGGATTCGGGGGAGGGGATTTTTCATCGTTTGAAGATATCTTCAGCGGCGGCTTTGACGATATATTCAATGTATTCTCAGGCATGAGAGGAGAAACAAGGCGAAGAGCTGCATCTGGCGCAGACTTAAGATATGATACAACCATCACTCTCGAAGAAGCATGCAGCGGCATCGCTAAAGAAATACAGGTGCCGCGCTTTGAAAAATGCAGCGCCTGCAAAGGCACTGGCGCAAAAAGCGGCACAGCAAAGAAAACATGTCCAAAATGCAGCGGAACCGGTCAGGTGAGGCAGGTAAGACGCTCATTTCTCGGCCAGATGATCACCATAGGAATGTGCGACAAATGCAAGGGTACAGGCACAATAATTGAGACACCATGCCCAACATGCAGCGGGAGCGGCAGGGTAAGAAGAACAAGAACAATAGAGATAAACATACCTCCTGGTGTTGACGACGGCTCGCACCTGCGCATAGCACGGGAAGGCGAAGCAGGCATGAACGGCGCTCCATCCGGTGACCTTTATGTCGTGATTCATGTGGAGCCGCACAATATATTTGACAGGTATGAAAATGACCTTTACTGCAAGACAACCATAGGGATTGCGCAGGCAACACTCGGAGATGAGATAGAGATACCGACCATAAAAGGGAAAGCAAAGCTGAAAATACCTCCCGGCACCCAGAGCCATACGATATTCCGGTTGCGCGGGCAGGGTATGCCTGACCTGCATGGGCGCGGCAAAGGGGACCAGCAGGTAAAAGTCGTGGTGGAGATACCGAAATCGTTAACAAAAAAACAAAAAGAACTCATCCAGAAATATGCGGACGAGACAAAACAAGAAGCAACTATCGGCAAAGGATTTTTTGACAAGATGAAAGAGTATTTCTAAAAAAATATATCCTGCTTAGTCAGGAATTCTCCAGAGTCAAAACTCGATGCAAAGAAACAGATTTTTATATTTGAAAGCCCCAATTATACTTATCTTACAAATTGGTGTCAATATGCTATTTGGAATTATTTATGAAGGGGATAACAGTAAGCATTACAAGCTTACTTTTCCGTCAGATGTTGCTTCGTATCACTTCAAAATAGGCAAGTCAGTGTCAAAAACAGAGTTATCAGATATGCTTGAACATGTAGCATCAGACTGCAAAATGTTCAGGGGAAATGCAAAAACATCGCATGCGCGCGATGATATTACTCCGCCAAAGAAAAAGTTAGCCCGCTTCATCCTCTTTCGGCACTTGGACAAGAAGAAATATGAAGAGGAGAAGGAAATAAAAAGGATTGACCTCAAAGATATTAATGAAAAGAATGAAAAAACAATAAAAGACATGCTCAACTCACCGTGCGACAGCTTTAAAATCACCCAGTCGCTTTCGCTTCCAACATCGGATTCTGTCGATGACTTTTATGCGGGAAAAAAAGACACTGATGCATCCCCGGAAGACAAAAAAGAGCAGGATATCGAAAATCAAAACCCATGAAGTCTGGCCTGTAAGCTTTTGCTTTCGTCCAATAATCGCGCAGCAAATCCCGCATCCTTTAATCTGTTGGATCCTTGTCGCAGTGTCACCATAACTTATATAAACTACTTAATGTATATTCTTAATAAACAAAGAGGGCAGGTGGATAAAATATGGATCCTAAAGAGGTTGAAATACCGCATGATGATTATGAAGTTGTTCCTGTAACGCCGTTAAGGCGGCTGGAAAAGAGACTTGATGTAATAGAGACGACAAAGTCCATGTCCAACATGGAAAAATTCATAGACAAAGTCATTGACATGGTTGAGATGAACCAGAAAATAGTTGATGAAGTCGTGAAAGCAAACCAGGGATTACGAGAGGATATATCAATACTGATCTCAAAAATTGATGACTCGCAGACCAAGATGTCAGAATTTGTAGACATAATAAAAGAAGCAGGAGAACAGGAAGGCGGGGAAACAATATCAAAAGAGATAATAGACACTGTTGTTGCACCTCTGGTTGAGAAACTGGAAACTTCAGCCAGTAAGAGTGCTGAGACTAATGGGCAGATGGTAGAAACATTAACGTCAATAGAGAAGAGGCTGAAAAACATTCAGCTGGGTGGCCAGGGTACACAAACAGGCGCAGCAGCGATACTCCAGAGAAGGCGCCCGCCAGCGCAAACAACGCCGCCGCCGCTATAATGTTGTGGATGACTAGAAATTGTTTGGGGAATTTAGTATGAAACTAGGTCCGAAAAATATAGAGTTGTTCTTTGTTGCAGTATTAATATTAATAACTGTAATTGAATTTATGCTCCTGTCTGCAGGGATTATGTCCCACCAGCTACTAGTTACGCTTTTGGCGATGAGCATCCTGATGGTTGTTGGCGGCCAAATTCTGGTATGTATTATATTGTTGAGAATCTACGATAAAGTTGCAATTATTTCAGTAAAGAAGCTACGTTGAAGAGTATATCGTAAGATATTGGTTTTGTTAGCGCAGTTTTAGGTATGAAAAGAATAAAAAAGTATGTATCTAAGTATGATTAATATAGTCTATTTGGTATTCTAAAATAAAAGATTGTGAGGTAGTTCTTATGGGTATAGAGCAGATTGAAGCAAAGCATTTTAAAAAAGGGAGTTATATCATGATTGATGATGTCCCATGCAGGGTGGTGGACAATGCGAAGTCTGCGCCAGGCAAGCATGGACACCTGAAATGCAAAATAGAGGCAATCGGTCTAATCGATAGTAAGAAAAGGATGCTTATGAAACCGGGTGATGCAAAAATACCATCACCTGTTGTAGACAAGCGCCTTGGCCAGGTTGTGTCTGTGTCTGGCGGTAGTGCACAACTGATGGATATGGAAACCTATGAGATGTTTGAGACGCAGATTCCCGATGACCTGAAGAGCGCAATAGCAGAAGGCAAAGAGGTTGAATACTGGATGATTGAAAGCGTAAAAGCGATAATGGGTGTCAAATAGACTTTCCTGAAAATTTCTATGTTTGACCCGGATTTTCATGATTTCTGATGGATTCAATAATTATATTTATCGGTGCATCAGTCCTTATTTTGAATCCTCCAAAAACACTTCCGGATGCCTTGTAGCTGCGCTTTCTTAAACAGTTTACTAAATAGTCGCGCTTTACAGTGTCCAGCTTGTTCCTGCTGCAAATTTCATGTATATCATATAGCATTGCATCCACCATTGACTCTTCTTTGATAATGCCAATAAATTTCTCCACTTTTGGGTTTGTCTGCTCAATCTTATCTGCAAAGTCCCTGTCAAACAGATTACCTGTATAAAGCGGCCCAGCATAGTCAAACTCAGCGCCGCAGGCGCATATCCCCTTATTCGAGAAGGAAAATTGTCTCATGCCGCATTTGCGGCAGTAGAGTAGATATCCTACCTTAGCAACTGCCTTGTCAGCACAGCTCCTGCTTCTCCTGACAGCCCCGAAAATCCTGTGGTAATGCCGGGAAGAGAAGCAGAGCAGGGGCATGAAGCCCTTGTCATATTTCGAGAGCGTCCTGATTATGTAGCCTACAAGTATTCGTACACCGGTTTCATGCATTATATCTGTCTTAAGAGACTTTGCCCCGTACCTTCTAAGGCATGTCCCGGGATAAGTGCCTGCAAGGGGACCAAGGTCTGTTGCGGTAATCCCTAAGAATCCGCCATGCCTGACGGCGCGTCCAGCACAGTCGAGAAACATTGCAGGCGATCCGAAAGGGTCAATGTCAATGAAATTCAGTTTATTTTTATGCATGGATAGCAGGACATTGGCGTCCATGTTTTCTGCAGCAGCGTTCTTTACCTTGTTGTAAGATAAATTCTTTTTGATAATCCCAAACGCTGTTGGGTTCAGGTCATTTAGCACTGCAAACTCTATTTTGGGCACTTCAAGTGAGTATCTTATGCCCCTAATGCCGCATCCGGAGAGTGAATCACAAATTATCATCTTTTCTGGAGTCATTTTCTTAAACACTTTAAGGCATGCGACAGATATGTCGCGGTTGAATTTCATGTCAGGGTTGAAGAAAACAGGGTCCTTTTTTGTGAGTTTGCCTTCATAAATGTATACTTTGGCTGCGCCTTCATGGATGATTTTTGTTTGCATGAGTCTAATTTGTGAGTCTAATATTTTAATATGTGTCTAAAAATAGCCATGTTCTTTTGGAGAATCTTCTGACTTTGCTTAGAAAGAGGTAAATTTTACTTGGCGCTTGCGCCCTTGCTCTTGAATGATTCCATGAGCTTTGCCTGAATCTCAGTCAGGCGCGCCTTTAGGATGGATTCCTGCTTTTCAAATGATTTCAGGCGCACTTCTATTGTTTCCTTTTGCGTGGCAAGGTCGTTTTTGACCTGAGATTTTTCTGATTTTATGAGTATCATGCCTGCTGCCTTGAAGATGTCGCCTTTTGCTGTTTTCAGTTCATCGTCAGCTTTCTTTATTTCTGCAAACTGCATGCGGTACTGCTCTTTCTGCATCATGAGCATCTGCAGCTGCTGTTGCAGCTGCTGGTATTGCATTGTAATATTATCTTCGGGTGTCATTTGTATCACTGAGCTTTATTGTGTCTTCGATAAGCTTTATCTGGCGCAGAATAGTATTTACTGCTGCCCTGAGCGATGTTGTGTCCTGTGATTCTATATCTATCTTCAGGCACTCTTTTGATGTTATTGTTATTTTTGCGCGGTCTGTTGAGATTGTGTCCGGTGCCAATGCTTTGCATATCAGGTCGTTTTCGCGTTTTTGCCTGTGTATTTCTATTGTTGATTTGAGCATCTAGATGCACTTGATTGTTTTTGTTACAGGCGGCGTGGTCTTTATCAGGATACGACCTGAGCATTTTGGGCAAAAGAGATTTGGCAATACTTTCTTTACATCTATTTTCTCGCCGCATTCATAGCAAATGTACATGTGTATCACATATTATTCTATTTTTGATTATTATCAGCAGGTGTTAATTTCGCTTTCGTTATCTGCCTTATGAGTTTTGCTGCAGGACTTTCGGGTGAATATGCACCGCCGGCAATTTTTGTCTTGCATGAGCGGCATACCCAGATGCCTTTTGAGCTTCTTTTCAGGGATTTTTTCATGCAACTTGGGCACAGGTGCTTTGCGCGCGACATGCTTTCAACTGCCGCCACTTTCATGCGGGTTTTGGTCCCGTATCTTGCATTGAATCTTCCTGCAGTTCCAACTTTTTTTGTAATATTATCACCATTTGATTGTGTTGTATTAAGGGATGCTATATTTTTATAAAGATTTATCTTTATTTGAAGTGTTTTGCCCTTATATTTTTCGACGCAATCTGTGCAAGTTTTATCATTTCAACTGTTTGTTCTTTCGTAAGCCCTTCAATGCCTCCTTTTTGCAGTGAGCTTATTGTGCCGTCTTCATTTGTCCCGACGGTGAGCCGCGAATCCAATGCTTCTTCTTCGCTTGCTGTTGCGTCGAGTATGTATTTATTGCCGTGCTGCCTGACTGTAATTGATATTGGTGTGCCTTTGAGAGGGAGCCTGCCTTCCAGATGGTCGCGGTCTATCTCATCTTCACCTTTGATTGCAGGCATTTTTGCATCTTTCAGGGCCGCGATTGCAGCCAGCCCGCAGGCATCGACTAGGTTCCCGTCATGGTCTGTTACGAATATATCAACGAATACCATCCAGACTTTTTCTTTCGGTCTTATGCATAGTTTTTTGAAGTCAATGCATTTTGATTCCCTGATGGCCCGGTCTACCACGCGTCCCAGTACGATTTCGTCTTCTCTCGGGGGGCCGCTTTCAAATTCAGGTGCGCCCATGGGCAGGTATTCTGCTGATGTTGTCATCACGCCTTCTTCTGGTGTGTCCGGGTAGGGATCTGCAAGACCCATTTTTATGCCTGCGATTACTGTTGTTTTGCCGATGGTTACTTTTGCAGAGCCTTCTGCTTTTGAGCTGATGCCTGTCTCAATCGTGATTTCACGGAACTCATCGAGTTTTCTTGAGTCCATTCTTTTATCTTTTAGTATGTTTTCCAATATGTAATTTTTAGTTAGTTTGAGTGTCATAGTGTATACCTCCGGGTAATTATGAGCCGTATTTTTCAAGAAGCGCCTTTTTTTGCGCTTCGTATATTTTTTTGCAGCCAACTTCTGCCAGGCAGATTATCTTTTCAGTATCTTGTGGTGTTACGATGCCGTCCATCTGCAGGAGGGTTATTTTTCCTGTTCGCGGCATCATGGCCATCGGCACGTCAACTGCATCCTCTGCGTCTTCCTCTTCTTTTGTCATGTCGAGCAGCAGTTCTTTGTTGGCGCGCCCGGCTGCTACAGATGTTACAAGGTCGCGCATAGGGATTCCTGCATCTGCAATGGCAAGTGATGCTGCGTTGATTGCCGCAGCTCTTGTCCCGGCATCTGCCTGGACTATTTCCATATCAACATCTATTGCTGTTTTCGGGAACTCTTCAAGGAATAATGCCGGCTCCAGTGCTTCTGTTATGACTTTTGCCAACTCTGTTGATCTCCTGTCGTATCCCTGCCTTTTCCTGTCGCTTACTGAAAACGGGAGCATGTTGTATCTGCATCTGAGAACGCTTTTTGTCGCGTCTTCCTGGTGCCTTGGGTGGATTTGCCTCGGGCCATACACGGCTGCCACTACTTTTGTCAGGCCGAATTCGACCTGTGCTGAGCCATCTGCACGCTTTATAACACCAGCTTTCATTTTCATTGGTCTTATCTCATCCAGTTTCCTGTTGTCTGGTCTCTCTTTTTTCGTCATATGTTTCACCTGCGAAGTATATTATTGTTCGTTATTCTTTTTCTTTTGGCTTTCCTAATGCTTTGTCAAGCATGTCACTGATCTTGTCTGTGAGGCCTTGCGTGTGTGAGTATTTCTCGATCATTTCGATGGCCTGGAGCGCGACATTATCATCTTCGCCTTTTATCCAGACCCTGCCGTTCTGGCCTACAGATATGAACGAATTTGTTCTTTCTTTGATTAGAGTTATCATTGATCCTGCTTTGCCTATGAGGCGCGGAACTTTCGATGGTGTCAATTCTGTTATAAACCCGCCGGTCAGTTTTCTTGCTTTCGGGTCTTTCATCGATAATGTGATGTATTTTGTTTTTGAAATATCATTGACTTTTGCGAAAATTATGTCTCCGACAGCATAGTATCTTGAGAGGTCTGCGTCGCGTTCAATGTATCCATTGACTTCGGATATGGGCAGGTTTGCCTCATACGGGCCGGATATGTCGACAGACCAGTTGCTGAAGTTGATTCCGCTTATTTCCCCGATTATATAGTCCCTTCTCTGGGGAATGTAAACACCGCTTAAGGGGGTGACGGAAATCACACGACCGTCGGTTCTTGCAATGCCAAGAACTTTCGAGATGATGTTTTTGTTTTCCCTGAATGTGCCTGTCCCGGGGAGTATGTCCATGCTCTCTTTTAGTATGTCTCCTGGCACAACTATTTTTGCGGGTTCTGCAGAGAGTGTCTTGCTTTCTATTGTTTTTTCTTTATCCATTTTCTCACCTTTAATTATTATCTTTTGACTCAAGTATTTTGCTTTCGTTTTCACCGTGGGTTATTGAATTCACTTCACTGAACAGCTCATCCTGCATGCCTGCCGGAATTTCTATTTCTGCGAACCAGTATTGCCCGGACCATTCTTCTTTTAATATGCTGCCTGTCCTTGCGATGGCTGTTCTTGTTGTTCCTGCGTATTTTACTGGTATCCTGAATGCCACCACTTTGTTCTCGAAACTTAGCGGGAGCAGGGGACGCAGTTGTTTTATTATGTCTTTTATCTGGTCTTCTGCCCTTGTCAGCGGGTCGATCCTGACTTTTGCCTGCTCAAGTGCGTTCTCGATTCTTTGCGGCGGGTGCGGCAGTTTTGTTTTTGGGTCTATGGCATGCCTTGAGATGTATGATATTATTTTGTTTTTCTTTTTTTCATGTGCTTCTCTTCTTTGCTCTGTAGTCAGTTGTATTTCCCCGTGTTTTATTATATGTTCTGCAATCTTTAGGATGTCGCTGGTTTTGAATACTTCAAGAAGCAGGTCTTCTTTAGCGCGTTCGGCTTTGCCCAGGTTTGTGAAGATATCGCCGCCAATCAGGATGTCCCTTATCTGGATGGTCTTGTCTTCTTTGTATTTTTGGACTTTTTCCGAATCGAGAAGAATCTCGAATTTGTGGTTGCTGTGTGTGTATCGCGCAATTACTTCTTTTGTCGTGCCTGTCATGCTTTTATCCCTAGATTTTTTAATTTTTCTGTGCTGTATTCTGTATAACTCTTTTTTGTGATGACGTGGATTACCAGTTCTTCAAGCGTGATTTTACCTTCTCTTTTGAATGCTTCACAGATGAGCTGAACTGCTTCTTTTTCGCTCATGTCTTTCTTGTATTTTTTTTCGAATAGCTCGTTTATCTTGTCAGCGGATTTGCCGATTGCTTTTGCTTTGCATTCAAGGAGGAGTCCGGATGGGTCTGTTTCAAATAGTTTTCCCTCGTCGTTTACGCCACCTATTAAAAATGATACCCCGTATGGCCTTACACCGGCGTACTGGGTGAATACCTGCTGCCTGTCTGCGATGTAGCGCGCCATTGTGGAAATGGATATATCTTCATCGTAAATCATCTTGTTTTGCTGGGCCTTTACTCTTGCGCTGTCTACAAGCACTCTCGCATCAGCGACGAGCCCTGATGTGGCTGCTGCGATATGGCCATCAAGTTTGAATATTTTTTCGCCTGGCTTTACCAGTGCTGATTCTCTTTTTTTGACACCAAAAATGACGCCGTCCCTGAATGTTACTCCAAGTGCTGTTGCCCCGCGCCTTACTGCTTCTCTTGCGTATTCCACCTGGAACAGCCTGCCGTCAGGAGAGAAGACCACTATTGCTCTGTCATAACCCATACTCTCTGGCATCATTTCCATTTTATCACCATTTTTGTATATTATAAAGCATTATATTTAAACCTGTTTGGACGGAATTCTGAAATATCCGGTAAACTGCCCGGAATTGCTGAGCCCCTGTTTTTTGTTAGAAGTTTAAAGTTTATCCATATATCTTCTATGTTGTTTATATTTTATGCTATTTCTTTTTAAATATTTGTATTGATTTTGGAGAATCAGGCGGAATCTGATAGTTCCTCTTTTATTGATTCAAGCAGCCTGCTTCCTCTTTTGATGTGACGGGCTGCTTCGTGTTTGTTGCCGGACCGCATTCGTTCTTTTGCCTGGTCTATCTCCAGTGATATCTGGTCTATTTTGTTGTTTGCATCCATGGCCAGTACAGTGTCTTTTGAGTCCAGAAGCGGCTTTGCTTCTGATAGGCTTTTTAGGAGTCTGCTTATTTCTTCGTTTATATCAAGATGATGGTGATGTTCTGGTTGTTCTTTGTGCGGTTTTATTGTTTCTCTGCTGTGCATCGGGAGCGGAGGTTCTGTTTTTGGTGCTCTTTGGGATAGCTTTTCTCTGTTTGATATTACTAATAGAGTTGCTAATGTCAGGACTATTAATGTTGTGATAATGTATATGAGGCATATATTTAGTATCTTATGTGGTATTATAGGACATTGTACGGCTTTTTGCGGTTCTGTTATTGGTTTTGCCTGGCTGATTAGTTTTAATGCTTCTGCTGCCAGCAGTTTTGCTTTCGCGTAGTCTTTGCTGTCAAATGCTTTTTTTGCTTCATCCAGTTTTTCTATGGCTGCTTTCAGGTCGTGTTTGTCTTTGAGTGATTGTATTTTGTGTTCCGCACTTGAGATTAGTTCCTGTGCCTCTTGTTTTTGCCTGGTGTCCTCTTCCGGAGTCGCTTGATCTTCTTTGGGCTCTTCTTCTTTTTTGGGTTCTGTTTGTTGTTCCGGTTCTTCTTCTTCTGCTTGCGGCGGGATTATTGCGCCGCCGGTGGTTCTGCCTCCGGTTGTGCCAGTGCCGCCGCCGTCATCAGATGTGCTTGTAGTGAAGCTGTGCGGCCCTGTTGTGTTGCAGTTGTCTTCAAGGTCGCAGGATGTGATGTTGTAGTAGTATGTTGTGCTGCTTGAGAGGCCTGATATGGCAATTGAATGTGTAGTTGCGTTTTCTGTTGTGTTTTTTTGTGTGCCGAGGGATGTTGTTGTGCTGTAATTGATTCCTGCATCTGTCTTTTCGTCTGTGGTCCAGGTGATTGTTGCGCTGGTTGTGGTTTTGCTTACTGAGGGGGGGGACATTGCCGGTTTGGTGTTGTCAAGGACCGTGAATGTTTTGTTTGTGGTGTTGTAATTGTTGTTTGCGTCTCTGCATGTTACGTTTAGCGTGTAGTCGCTGTTTGGCAGGAATGCGCTTATTGCTTTTGTGAAGTGGGTTGCGTTTGTTTTTGTCATTGTGATGTTGGTTAATGCGCTGTGGTTCAGGCTGTAGTTGCATGCGCTTGTGTCCTGTGTGACTGTCAGGTTTATGCCGATGTCAAAGCCGTTTGTTTCAGTGCCTGAAGGTGTGTATATTGTTATTTGCGGGGCGATTGTGTCGTTTCCAAGGATGACTGATGAGAAGTGCGGAACATGGACTGTGATGTTTGTCAGTTTGTCGATGTAGCATGCTGTGCCGTTGAATGTGCTGTTTATGCATGCGCTTATTCTGGTGCATAAGTTTGCGTTGTCATCTGCGCAGTACATGACTTCTGTATAGGCAGACGAGTTCAGAGGACTGAATGTTACTGTCCCATTGTATTTTTTGTTTCTCAGGAACTTGTTTATCCTACCGAGATATATCATCCTGCCTGCTTTTGTGCCGTATCCCTGTATTCTGGTCTGGATGGTTGTGTTTGTGGAGTTCATTTCGAATAGTTCCTGCCAGTTGGCGTCCAGGCCATGGAAGTTTTTAAGTTTGACTATTGTGTCTGTTATGTTGAGTGTCATGTTTAGTGTCTGGTTTACCCAGACACTCTCGTTGGTTGTTATGGGGCCTGATATGTTTCCTGTTATGTTAACTGTGGCTCCTGTACTGTTTTCGATTGTCTGTGTGTAGTTGCTCATGTTCAGTTGTCTGTTCAGTTTTATGTCTATTATTTCTGTTCCAATATTGCCTATTGAGTCGTTTACATGTAGGTATAATATGTGTCTGCCTGCTGTGTCTGTGAAGTTTATCGTGAGGTTATCTCTAAGTACTGAGTTGTTTAGTGTCTCATGGATGCTGTCGATTGTGTACCATATTGTGTGTGGATGTTCGCCTATTGTATAGTTGAGTTCTGTGCTGTTTGTTGTTGTCTCAGTTGAGTTTGTCGGCATGTTTATTGTGAGTGCCGGCGCAGTTGTGTCTTTTATATATACGTACTGTGTGTGGTTGATGTTTCCTGCGAAGTCTTCTGCGTATGCATCAATGGTGTTTGTACCTTCTGCCAGGCTTGTTATGGGGATGATTGCTGAGGTGACATTTGCTGAGCCAGCGATGGAGTATTTTACTGATGCAATGCCTGTGCCTGTGTCTGCGGCGTTGAGTGTTATGTCTGTGTTTGTTGTTGAGTCGTTTGCGGGTGTGGGGATGTTGAAAGTTGGAGGGGTTATGTCTATCGTAAATGTGCGCTCTGTTGTGTTTGCCATGTTGCCTGCTGTGTCGTTGCAGAAGAATTGTACTGTATGCTGCGTTTCTGTCATGCTTGTGTTTATATCTCCCCATATTTCTGCGGTGTCGGTCATGGTTGCGTTTGGTGCGCCGTCTAGAGAATATCCGCACCATGAGCCGGGTTCGTTTAGTGTTGTGTTGAATGATACTGTTTGTGTTGAGTAGTTTGATTGTGGGTCTGGCGAGAGGATTGTTATTACAGGAGATGTTGCATCTACTGTCAATGTTCTTGTCTCTGAACTGTTTGCAACTCCTGCCAGAGTGCAGCTTATGTGCCATGCGTAGTTGCCGTCTGTGAGTGCTGTAGGTGTCAGGATCGTTGCAGTGTTGTTTGAAACAGTTTCATTGCTTCCCTTGCTTGTTCCATTCATGTAGAGGCTGCAATTGTAGGAGTTTCCTGTTCCAGATATTGTGAAATCGAAGTCCGGTGTGTTGTCGTTTGTTGCTGTCTGGGTGTCTGGTGAGTTCAGGTGTATAGAGAAAGTTGGGCTATCTTTTGTTGTGAAGTTCCAGAGATTGCTTTTCTTCATGTACTCTCCGTCTGTTGAGTTTGCGTACCAGTAATATGTTGTTGAGTAGCTTAATCCTGACCATGTTATATTAGCATAGCTTCCATCTGCAATGTTTGTAAGGTTGCCTATCTGCTGTCCTGTGGCATTGTTCCAGAAAGTTACGTTCATTGTGTCTGTGTCAGGATCTGTTACGGTTACGTTCAGGGTTACTGAGAGTTCCTGATTTGTTGCTCCGTTCAATGGTGCGTTTACTGTCAGTGGGTTTGGTGCTGTGTTTTGGATTATGGCATTATTGCTTGAATTTACCCAAGTGCTCCAGTTGTAGCCGTCATCTACTCTTACACTGCAGGTTATATTGTCCCCTTTGTCCAGCCCTGAAAGAGAGAGGTTCAATGTCTGCGATATTTGTCCTGATATTATTGCGCCTGTGTCGTACCATCTGTGTGTCCTGTTCTGTTCCGTGTCTTCTGCGTCGTTGTCATTGAATGTTCCTCCAGTGCAGTTTAGTATGTCGTTTGTCTTTGGGGTTGGGTTGTCCAGCGATGGGGGGCTGACTGCCGGAAGCTGGTTTGCAACTGTGAATGACTGCTCAGTGGATTTGTTCATGTTTCCGGTGGTGTCATTGGCGTACCAGTAGTATGTTATACTGTCGTGGGCTGTGTAATTGCTGGTTCCGTTTATTATTGTGAAATAATATTCAAGTCCGGAGTTTGTTATAACAGTATAGTTGGTTGTGCCGTTCCATTCCAATATGACTGTGTCCGAAGTTTCCGAAAGTGTTGCGTTTACCTGTACGTTCTGGTCTTCGTTTGGTGTGTCTGGAGTTCTTTTGTAATCTGAGAATGCCGGGTATGTTGCATCGACAGTAAGGTTTCTTGGTGATGTTAGATTGCAGTTGCCGTATGCGTCAGTGCAGTTGATGTGCCATGAATAGTTCCCGTCGCTGAGGGTCTTTGTGAAGTTTGTGGGAATTCCTTTGTTGACGGAGGTATTTGTCTGGTTGAGCTGCCCGTTCAGGTATAATGAGCAGCTTAATGTGTCGTCAAACTCGTCTGTGACATTGAATATGAAGTCCAC